>DAOWDR010000050.1 GCA_030638935.1 Desulfobacteraceae bacterium
AATATATCCTTGAGCTTTTCCATGCGCATGGAAACGATATCCACATCCTGGGAACTAAGATTTGACACCGATTTTTTAAATTCATTTTCCTGATCATTGATGATTTGGCCCATGGCATCAATGATTTTGGTGAGTTGCAGGATCTTGTCATCGTTAAAAAATAGTTTGCTGAAAACTGATTCTAATTTTAAGGTCTGGGCAGTTTTAAACAATTGCCCAAGTAATAAGTCCCCTCCAAGATATTCTTTTTCAATTGAAAGAGAATCTGTTCCAGTTGACAAAAGAACCTTTAACCCGGATATCTCTTTTGAAAATTGAGTCAGGTCAAACCCTGGATCTGCTTGTTCGCCTTTAAAGGCCACAAATGCGGAAATACCACAGGAAAAAAGATTGGGCTGGTATGGGAAAAAAATTAAGCTGTTTTTTTTTGCCTGGTGAAGAGATTTCCCCATTTCAATATTCAGGGTGAATGACTTACGAATCAGGTTGAAAAGGCGTTTTTTAAGCAACATTATTTTTTCCCTCCGCCGAAAAGTTTTAGGGTTAATTATTTTTTGTTAATCTGGGCAGTTGTCTCTGGTGTCTCTTTGAAATAGGTTTTCAGAATCGTTTTGGCGTAGGTACTTGCCCGGGTACCAATATATTTTTTGTGACCCACAACAATGGCAACCGCCAGGGCCCTATCCCCGGTCTTTTCTTTGCCAAATCCGGTGAACCAGTCATATTTGACAGTCCTTTCCCGGTTATACAGAGACCCTGTTTTTCCGCCGATGATCAGCTTTGACAAGATCCGGTCCTTTGAAAAACCACGGAAAGATTTTTTGGCGGTTCCTTTGGAAACGGTTGTTTGCATGAGTTGGATCATTGTATCCGCAGTTTTAGTTGTTATGGCAGTTTTATAGAATTCTTTTTTGCCTTTGTAAATGATTTCCCCGGTACCGGTTGTAACCTGGTTCACAATATGGGGGACAAGGGAGGTGCCGGAGTTTAGAATTGTCGTAACCAGCATGGCCCCGAAGATGGGTGATATCATAGTTTCCCTGTTAAATCCGCATCCCAGTTCTGCCAGATGGTATTCACTTTCTGTAACCCCGAATTTCCCTGTTTCAAAGGTTAGTTCCGAGGCTGGGTTCTGGTTAAATCCAAAGGCATGGGCATAGGTGTTTAGTCTTTCTTTCCCCAGATAGTTTTTTCCTATTTTCCCGAAAATAGGATTTATGGATTCCCCAAATGCCCTGGCAAGGGAGGTTTTTGTTGTGTATTTGTTTTTTACATCGGTGAGCTGGCGTTTGTAGAGGGTGTACTTGTTCCCGTTAAAATACAGGGGCGTATTGGCGGTGTATCCCAGGGAATCGATTGCCGCAGATGCTGTGACAATTTTGAATATACTGGCTGCCGGATAATTGGATTCCACACAGGGGTTGGCTTGGGAATCAGCCAGGTCAAAACCTGCCATTGCCTTCAGACTTCCTGTTTGGGCATCCATTGCAACCATGGCGATTCTCTGGGGCTTCCCTCTGTTAAGGGTTTTTAATCGGTTCATGGAGGCTATGAGCATTTTTTGTAATTTTATGTCCAGGCTGGTGGTAATGGTATAGCTTTTATCCTGGGTGTCCACAAAAAAAATATTTTTATCTGAATTGAGAAAAGGGGTTTCCCGGATCAGTCCCTTTAAACTGGATTTCGATAGGGTGGTTTTTGGCGCTTCCTGTTTTTCTATTTGGGGTGAGGGAAAAATTTTTAGTTTGGTGTCTTGTTTTAAAAAAGTCTCCAGATATAGGAAATGCCAGGCGCCAAGGAACAAAAGGCCTGGTATGACAATCATTAGGGATAGCCTGACAGATTTTTGAAGAAGATGTTTTTTTCTTCGCTTTAAAACAAAGTCAGATTGATGGGCCTGCCAGGAGTTTTCTTTTTTATATGTATACAAATAATTGTCCGAACCAATTGTTTCCGAAAGATTAACCTTTCGGGCAGTTTTTTTGTTAATACTATACCAAGACTATTTAACCTGATTTCCCGGGGAAACTTCCTTGTCAAACCCGGACAGGATCAGTCTTTTTTTATGGCTGGCGGCAAGAATCATCCCCTGGGATGTTTCTCCCATAATTTGGGCCTCTTTTAAATTAGCCACCACTATAACCTGTTTTCCCACCAGTTCTTTAGGGGTATGATTTTTCCCTATACCCGCAATCACCTGCCGGGTCTGGGCCCCTAAATCCACAATAAGTTTCACCAGTTTATTGGATTTTTCAATTTTTTCGGCTGAAAGGATAGTTCCTGTTCTTAAATCTATTTTAGAGAAATCATCAATGGTAATTTCTTCTTTTAGTGCAGGTTTAAATGCCTTTTCTTTTTTTACAGGCGTCTTTTTTGTTAGTGAGTCCGACGCCTGCTTTTTAATGTCAATCCGTGGAAATAAGATTTCAGGTTTATCAAGGCAGACCTCTTTTTTTGTCTGGGCCCAGGGGAAAATCTGGTCCAGGTCAAAAAACCCCTTGGCCGGTACATCCAACCTAAGGGCTATCTGCATTTTACGGCTGGTTGCCGGCATAACAGGATAGATGAGGCAGGAAACCACCCTGAGTCCTTCTAATAGGTGATATATCACCGTTCCCAGAGTGGATAATTTTGCCTCATCCTTGGCAAGGGACCAGGGTTCATGGGTGTCGATATATTTGTTCATGGTAGAGATAAATGTCCAGATGGATGTCAATCCCTTGTGAAATTGACAAACTCCCATGGCTTTTTTGAAATCATCAATGGCTTTTGCAGCATTGGGTTCAAGGGAATATTCAGCATCAAGGGACCTATCCGTTCCCATGATCTTCCCGTCAAAATACCTAGTGTTCATGGAAAGAACCCTTGAAAACAAGTTGCCCAGGTCATTGGCAAGGTCAGAATTAATGCGTGAGACAATGGCATCTTCGGTGAAATTGGCATCCAGGCCAAAGACCATTTCCCGCATGAGAAAATACCGAAATGGATCCACACC
This sequence comes from Desulfobacteraceae bacterium, assembly GCA_030638935.1. Classification (GTDB taxonomy): domain Bacteria; phylum Desulfobacterota; class Desulfobacteria; order Desulfobacterales; family Desulfobacteraceae; genus NBML01. The sequence goes on from DAOWDR010000050.1 coordinate 2,996, forward strand.
GAATTCTTGGGTCACTTCAACGGGATCAGTAACATTGCCTATGCTTTTGGACATCTTGCTGCCTTTTACATTCCAGAATCCATGGACATTTAGACCCTCATAGATATCTATACCTGCAGCCTTGAGCATGATGGGCCAGTAAATACCGTGGGGTTTGATGATGTCCTTTGCCACAAAATGCCTGGTGGTGGGCCAGAATTGCTTAAACAGATCACCGTCGGGATAGCCAAGGGCTGAGACATAGTTTACCAGGGCATCAAACCAGACATAGGTCACATAGTCTTCATCAAAGGGCAGGGTGATTCCCCAGGTAAGCCGTGACTTGGGCCGGGAAATACATAAATCTTCCAGGGGTTCTTTTAAAAAGGAAAGAATTTCATTTTTATATTGGGCAGGTTGTATGAAATTTTCGTTGGTATTGATGTGATCAATGAGCCATTCCTGGTATTTGCTCATTTTGAAAAAATAGTTGGATTCTTTTATGACCTGGGGGGCAACTCCATGGTCCGGGCATTTGCCGTCGATAAGTTCCCTTTCCTGGTAAAACCGTTCACAGCCAAAACAGTACAGGCCTTCGTAGCTGGAAAAATAAATATCACCGGAATCATGGATTTTGGTCAGTATGGCCTCGACAACCTTGATATGATCCACATCCGTTGTCCGGATAAACTGATTATTTTTAATATGCAGCAGGGGCAAAAGATCCTGAAACAGCTGGCTGATTTGGTCGGCATAGGCCTTGGGAGAGGTGTTTTCTTTTTGGGCCGCCTGGACAATTTTATCCCCGTGTTCATCTGTTCCGGTCAAAAAATATGTATCCTGGTTATCCATCTGCTTGAACCTGGTTGCCACATCTGCTGCAATTGAGGTATAGGCATGCCCCAGGTGGGGTTTTGCATTGACATAATATATCGGGGTTGTAAAAAATTGACTCTTTTTTTCCATGGGTTGTGGTCCTGTTATTTTTTTGCCATTGGCTTCTTTTTTTCCAATTGATCGATTTTTTTCAAGTCACTGATTTTTTTTTCAACTTCTGTTCTGTCTTCCAGGCGCAGAGTAATGCTTTCTTTAAGCACGTTCTGCCTGACCACTTTTGCTTGGCCTTCTTCAACGGTGATGATTTTTCCAAGTTTTGGCATTTTTCTTTTTAAATGCTTGTAGGTACTGTTTTCAAAGGTCAGACAACACATGAGCCGGCCGCATACCCCGGATATTTTAGTCGGATTCAGGGACAGGCCCTGCTCCTTGGCCATTTTTATGGAGACGGGTTCAAATGTGTGCATGAAGGATGAACAGCAAATTTCCCTGCCGCATTTTCCAAGGCCACCGCAATGCTTTGACAAATTTCGAATCCCAACCTGTCGCATTTCAATGCGGATACTATATTCTTTGACCAGCAATTTGATCAATTCTCTGAAATCAATCCGGCCGTCGGCTGTATAGAAAAAGGTCAGCTTGTTCCTGTCAAAGGTACTTTCAACGCTGAACAGGTTCATTAAAAGTCCCAGATCATTGATACAACGCACGCAGAACTCTTGTGCCCGGATTTCAAGTTGCTGGAGCTCTTCTCTTTTGATGAAATCTTCTTGGGTTGCCACACGGACAATCTGTTTGAGCTTTTTTACAATTTTATCCACCTCAACAGGTGGTTTGGCAATGGTTCCAAAGCCAAGCCCCTGCTCGGTTTCAACAATGACGTGATCACCCTGTTTTAGAACAAAGGCATCACTTTTAAAATCATATATTTTACCTGCGGTTTTAAATTTTACACCAGCCACTTTAATCATAGCCTTAGGGTTCCCTATAATATTGACAATTTCAGGAAAAATCGATCCAGGGTCAACCGGATTGAACTGTTTGACTCCAGTCTTTTTTCGGTTTCATGAAGATCATTTATCCATTCAAGAAATGTGTTGTAAACATGCATCTGACTAATATCTTTAAATGCGTCAAAAAAATCAAGGTTAACTATTTTTTCAGGGCTGTATTTAAATACGCAAAGATCCCTGAAAACCATTTTGATGATGGTCATTGCCTCTAAAATATTATCAGGATCCATACTCAATTTTTGTGAAAGCATAAGTCCTTTTCTAATATTTGCTTTGTTCCCGGTTGAAACAAGGCCAATAACTTCTTTTATAATCCAGGTGCGCTGTTTGGGCCAGTCAATTTTTGGTTTTTGATTTTCATCGGAGCCATCCGATCCATTTGGGTTCAGGTTCAAAAGCTTCAGGGCCTTTTTCAGGTCGGAACCTGCTGTCTGGGATGCAATATACGCTTTTTTCGACTCAATCCCATATTGGTGAATAAGTGTTTGCCGGATTTCATGGCAGGAAGGGGGAAAAAACCTGATCTGCCTGCACCTTGAAAGGATAGTTGGTAAAAGGGGCGGGATCTGGGTTGCTGTCAGGATAAAAAATGTATTTTCCGGCGGTTCTTCCAATACCTTGAGCAGTGCGTTCTGGGCCTGGACATTCATTTTGTCTGCATCCAGGATCAGGACCATGCGTTTGTGGGCTTCATTTGGTTTGCTGGAAATTAAAAGTCCAATCTCCCGGATCTGGGAAATTGAGATCATTTTTTTTTTTTCGGCCAGGGAAACCTGGATAATGTCCGGGTGCATTCCTGCATTTATTTTTTTACAGGACAAACAATTGTTGCATGGCCTATCGCTGTCAGCCCTGCAATTTGCGGCCTTTGCAAACTCAAATGCCCTTTCTTTTTTTCCGGTACTCTTTTTCCCGGAAAAAAGAAGGGCATTGGGAATTCTGTCTGCCTGAATGATAAAGTTTAATTCAGATATAGTCTGTTGAGACATCG
>DAOWDR010000053.1 GCA_030638935.1 Desulfobacteraceae bacterium
GCAATCATCGCCAATACAAATATGAAGCTATAATTGAAAGGATTTGCAATATTTTTTGCATATTTGCCACCACTTTTGTTCAGATAGGCATTAGGGCTTGAATAACCACTTTTGGCATTATTGTCATCCACAACCATTTGGTCTGAAAAGATATCCCAGACAATGCCGTCTAAAATTACAAATTGGGTGGATACACCGATGGGTTTGACCAATGCTACAGTTAATAAAAATACTATCCCAAGGGATACCCCACTTAATAACCAACCCCATTGATTTTGGTAAATAAAATTTTTCATAAACACTCCTATTTTTCTTTGTTTTAAAAAAACAATCACATTAAAAATACAATACAAATTTCATGCCAAGATACCAGAATGCCAGGAGAAAAAATTAGTATGGGGTATTCAGGAATGTTCTCAAATTAATCTGCTTATTGGTGATGCCCACTTTTTTACGAATCCGTTTACGATAGAACTCAATGGTTTTTCCTGACAGATTCAGGATCTGGGCGATATCCTTGGTGGTTTTTCCGTGCTTTACCAGATTGGCAACCTGGATTTCCGAAGGAGTCAGGTGTAAAAAGGCCAGGGGCAGGTTCTGCAAAAATGGGGATACAATTTCATTGAGGGTGGATTCCATCATATCCAGACAATCTTTCTGGATATCATCCAAATGGGTCTTTTCCAGGCGTTGCACATAGGGCAGCACAAGCTCCCGGACATTTAAGGACATTTGCTCTTCTAAGATATGCCGGTCCTGTTCCCTATTTTTAAGCAGCACCCGCAGGGCTGTATTCATATCTTCAAGACTCTTTGTTTTATACTCCAGGGCAATGGTTCTTTCTTTTACCCTCATCTCCAACAGGTCTTTCTCTTTTTTCTGTTTTGAAATATCGGTAATAACGGCAAAGCTGCCCTTGAACCGACCATGGGCATCGAAATAAGGGGTTGGGGTCATGAGGGTGTGCAGCTTTTTGCCATCTTTTTTATTCCAGACGATTTCATAGGAACTGCTCTCGCCTCTCCGCCGTTTGTCTAATTGGCTGTTAAGAATTTTCCGGTTCTCCTCATCTAAAAATTGGGTCACCCTATATCCCAGAATCTCTTCTTTTGACCGTCCCCACATGCTGCAAAGCATTGCATTGGCATAGGTGGTCACCTGATTTTCATCAATTTCAGAAAGCCCGTCTCCCATGGTTTCCACCAGGGTTCTATACCTGGTTTCACTGATGGATAAGGCAGCTTCCCTGTTGTGTTTGATTTCCATGGTATCCTGCTCTAAATATTATTGAATTTTTTTTCCTGCTGTTTTTTCAATTATAGAGACAACCCAGTCAGCCAGGGCTTTTTGATTCACCCGTTTAATCTCCCTGCGGATGAGTTTTAGATCAAGTTCGGCCCGGGCCATGGTCTTGTGGCCACCGGCAGAGCCGAATTTCCCAAAGGCCTCCTTGGCTGTATTTCCCGCTCCTTTTCTCAACCCGTCATTGCGCAGAATAATGATCAGTTTTTTATCTATCACCCCGGAAATAATGCTCCAATTGACCCGGGCAATATTCAAAAAAAAATCTGCAACCACCACCAGGTCATCTGGTTTGGAAACAATGCCAGCATGGAAAAAGGCCCGGTTGTTGATAACCTTTCTTTTTTTTATGGCATTGCCTAGAAAACCCATATTTTCCTCTGTCATCAATGTCCGTTCAACCTTTGTGACAAGATTCATGTCTGCAAACTTATACAGATACTGGAATGCCCGGATATCCCTGAAATTTGTCTGACGGGTGAAATCAGCTGTATCGGTTTTAATTCCCAGCATCAGGGCGGCGGAAAGTTTTGCCGAGGGTTTGATTTCCAATGTTTTTAAATATTCGGTCATAATGGTGGAGCAGGCCCCGAACCCGGGCCGGATATCTACATAACCGGCATTGTCACAGGAAAGGGGGTGATGATCAATGATTGCATCATAGGCAAACCTGGAAAAAGCCTCATTATGATCCGGTTGGGAATCAACCACCACAAACCTGTTAAAATCATTTTTGTCTACGGATTCCAGGGAGATAAGGCCGGACTCGGTATACTCAATCAGGGCCAGATTATCAGGACGAGTTATCCTGTTGAAATGGGCAATGGAAATCTCTGACACCTTTCGCCAGAGAATTCGTTTGACTGCCATGGCAGAGGCAATGGCATCGGGATCTGCATTGATCACAACAAGCACCCTGTCCCCCTTGGCAAACAGGCCTAAAAACAGATTTATCTTATCCAGGTTCCTCATCTATTGACTCTCTCCATTGGCCCCTGCCTTTTTGCTGTTGCTGCTGAAAAACAGGGTAATGGTTATAAAGGCGTAACCGGCAATGGCCAGCAGTGCAAACCAGCCGTAGAAAACCCCCAGGGGAGCCAAAACAATGGCCGTAAGCCAATGGATGAAAATAACCGTGGGTGAATGCAGCTTAATTGGAAAATCATCAAACCTGCAGATCACGGCCAGGCCGCAGAGGTTCCAGCCGTAAAGGGAGGCAAAAACATGCATCTGAAGAAGCCATTTTACTTTTTCAGGGTTATAGTCATCTCCCATCTGGAGAAAAATATATAGGATACCTGAGAGAGCGGTAAGAATCAGAAAACCTATACCTGAAGTTAAAAACAGCTTTTGCTGCATCTTGTCTGCAAAGGTTGAGTACAGGTAGAATACCGTAACAACGGCTATGAACAGGGCAGTTGTTGCAAATATCTGGGGAATGAATTTTTCAAACAGGATAAAAATAAAAAAAATGATCACCCCCAGGGTAATGGTCCAGAAACAAAATTCCATAATGACTTTCCGGCCGGACCCTTCAATTTCTTTCAGCATTGAAAAAACAAGGGAAAGGGTGATCAGGGAAAGGGGAAAAGAGAAACCCAGAAAAAAAGTATTCAGGGTCAATTTTTCCATGGTCACCCAATTGAAGTATTCGTTATTTAAAATCACCAGGGATGCCATTGCAATGCCTGTGGAAAGGCATAACAAAGAGGCCTGGTGAAATTTTTCGGACACGCTGACCTCTTTTTGAAAAAACTGAACAGGAAAAAGAGAAAATTTTTGAATTCTCACCTTTTCAACTAATACATAAAGAACCAGAGAAACAAGTATGGTTAAGGGATACAATAAAAAAAAAGCAGAAAAGGCATAAATAAGTGAGCCCAGGAAAAAAAACCGTATGGTTTTGGAAACCCTTACCTGTCCCTGGGTATAATACAATAAAATAGAGCCGCCCGTGCATAAATTAAACAAAAAAATATGCAGCCGTTCAAAGCTATAATCCTGGGCTGGATAATATATATTGATGAACCCGAATGCCAGGGCTGTGATCATCAGAAAAGAAAACAAGGCTTTTAATTTATTATTCATTAGGTTATCCGTTTCAAATTATTCAGTGTATTGGGTTATTATTGCATCACCTTCCCAGCATATCTTTCAATGCCGGGGTAATCTCATCATGCTCAAAGAGAAAGCCGCTTTCTAACAATTTTTCAGGAACCACCCTGGCAGAGGTCAAAAGGGTCTCCTTTCCCATATCCCCCCACAAGCCCATGGCCAACCACTTTGGAATCACAAAGAATGCCGGCCTTGAAAATACCCGGCCAAGGGAACGGGTAAATTCTTTATTGGTCACGGGATTAGGGGCTGTCAGGTTCACAGGTCCTTTAATAGCCCTATTTTCCAGGATATAAAGGATACCGGCCAGGGCATCATCCATGCTGATCCAGCTCATGTACTGGTTGCCATGGGACAACCGGGTGCCAAGCCCCAGAGAAAAGGGCAAGATCATCCTGGATAGGGCGCCTCCTGCCGGAGTAAGGACCACCCCGATACGCAGCTGAACAGTACGGATACCTGCCGCTTTCGCCTTTAAAGAGGCAGCCTCCCACAGGTCACATACCGAGGAGATAAAAGAGTCCCCCCTTGTTTCATTTTCCGTGAGTACCCGATCTTTACCCTCTCCGTACAACCCGATGGCAGAGGAGGAAATAAAGATGGACGGTGGGTTGGCCATCTCACTTATTTTTTCAGCCAAAAGCGTGGTGGGCCGTACCCTTGAATCAATAATCAATTGTTTTTGCTTATCCGTCCATTTGCCCCGGGATATATCCACCCCGTTCAAATTAATCACAGCATCAATGGGGCCCGCTCTTTTGATATCCAAAATATTATTGTAGGGGTCCCAATAAAGTTCATCATCGCCCAGGTTTGACTGGTTTCTGACCAGGCGGATCACCTCGTGGCCGCAGGTTCGCAAAAAAGGCACCAGAATAGATCCTATGGTACCGCTTGCACCGGAAATTAGAATTCGTTGTTTTTTACCTTTATCTGCCCTTTCTTCCAGGTCATGCTTTAAGACCCGATGACGGTAATCAAAGACCTTTGCCAATTGCTTTTTGGCATGGCCGTAAAAGGGAAGGCTTAAAAATCCCAGGGGCAGTTTATAGGCCACCCGGTCCTCCATAACAGACCTGTTTTTACCCTGGGCATGGAATAAATGAGTATGTTCCCATTTGCCAAAGGGCCCCTTTGTCTGTTGATCCCGAAAAAGTACATTTTCCTGGTAATCCATGTGTTCGGCTTCCCAGATCATGGGAATTTTAAACAAACGCATTTGAAACCGGATTTTCACGCCTTTATCGATTCCCCTGCCAATACGGGAAATCAGTTTAAGGGGTGCCCATGGCGGTGTCAGCCTCAGAATAGCCCCGTTCCTGGCATGCCATGCAAAAAGTTGTTCAACCGGCACATTAATGGTGGTTTTTTTTGTATACATCCGGTCTTTCATCATATCTCTTTTATTAAATGATTCATTGATTTTGAAGCTCTTATACTATAATAATACCAATCAAGTTGAAACCCTTTTTATCATCCATCTTAGGCTCTCATTGTAAGGCACGGCCTTTGCATTAGAAGTAATTAGATTTGAATTAGAAGTTTAATTGAAACAGGCAATACAATTTAAGTTGATATAGATTTATTAATTTTTTTTAACTTTTTGGAGGATATTATGACTAAATATGAATGCCCCTGCGGATATGTATATGACCCTGCTGAAGGAGACCCTGATAATGGCGTGGATGCCGGCACTTCATGGGATGATCTTCCCGAAGATTGGGTCTGCCCCCTTTGTGGCGCTGCCCAGGAAGATTTTGAAAAACTGGATGATTAGATTTTAAAGAGGTGAATACATGTACAAACCCATTGAAATAGCAGATGGGGTATATTCTGTTGGCTGCCGTGACTGGGATATCCGTGATTTCCACGGATATTCTACCTATGAAGGCACTACCTACAATGCCTTTCTTGTGCTGGGCGAAAAAAATATTCTCATTGATACGGTCAAAGAGAGCTTTGGAGATGAACTGCTGGCCAATATCAGCAGAATCATTGACCCGAAACTTATTGATGTGGTCATAAGCAACCATGCGGAAATGGACCATTCCGGCTCCATTCCAAAGGTGATGCATAAAATCGGAAAAGACAAACCCATCTATTGTTCAAAAATGGGTGCTAAAAGCCTGAAAAGTCACTTTAACAGGGAATTCAATTTCCAGGTAGTGGGGAGCGGAGACACGCTGGAAATAGGCAACAGAACGTTTTCTTTTCTTGAGACAAGAATGCTCCACTGGCCGGACAGCATGTTTACCTATATGCCGGAAGAGGCCATCCTCTTTTCAAGCGATGCCTTTGGCCAGCACTATGCCGGTGACATGTTCTTTGATGATGAGATAGGCGATGAGATCATGCCCCATGCCCGGAAATACTATGCCAATATCCTGCTCCATTTTTCTTCCAAGGTCCAGGCATTGCTCAAAGATGTGGCTAAGATGAACCTGAAGATCGACCTGATCTGTCCTGACCACGGTATACTGTGGAGGGATAACCCGTCCAAGATCATTGAAGCCTATGACACATGGTCCAAACAGGAACCCACCAAAAAAGTTGTGGTCATCTTTGATTCCATGTGGGAAAGCACCACCAAAATGGCCCGGGCCATTACCAGCGGGATTGAATCGGAAGATATCAATGTAAGGCTGATGAACACCCGGAAATGGCATAGAAGCGATATAATTACCGAGGTGCTGGAAGCAGGTGCCATTGCCGTGGGCTCCCCCACACTGAACAATAGTATTTTCCCAGTGATTGCCGATGTCATGACCTATATCAAGGGACTGCGCCCCCAGAATAAGATTGCGGCAGC
>DAOWDR010000071.1 GCA_030638935.1 Desulfobacteraceae bacterium
CAGGCCCCAATACCCTTTATCATCTCTGATTTTTTTACAGGTTGAGCAAATGGGTATAAGACCATTCAGGGTTTTAATACGAGCCAAGGCATTTTTCAATTCTTTGACAAGTATCTCCCTTTCATTTTGGATAAGTATTCTTTCGGTGACATCCCGGGTGATATGAACTGCGCTGATCATCTCCCCTTCACTATTGAATATGGGATCAACCGTTATGAGCATCCAGTGACCCTCCCTGACTTCAAGCTCCACACTCTCTCTTTTTTTAGTTTTAAGCATTTTGGGAAGAGGGCAGGACTCTATGGGGTGATCTGTGTTATGAAGTAGTTTACAGCATTTAAGCCCAATGGAATCTTGAACCCTTATTTGAAAATATTTTTCCACTGTACGGTTTGACCTGAGAATTTTGGAATCAAGATCAATTATGGAGATCCAATCCTCAATGGCATCGACTGTTTTTTCCCAATCTTTTCTGGCGGCCCGTTTAATTTTATTGGTGATTTTATTTTCCCGAATCTGGACTCTGAGATTTTCATTCATTTTTTCCAGTTCGATGATCCGCTTTTTGGCATTTTTTTGATCAAGGCTCATTTATACCTCCTTTACAAAGGTGTTGATCAAATATTGTCATCTAAAGTGCCAAATTTCGTATACAAAATTAAATTTGCATTCCGATCAGTTCTTTACATCACCATAAAGTGAATCATTTCAGCATTCTTTAATTTAAGCACTTAGGCTATCAATGAATACCTTATGCAAAAAACGCTCCTCTTATTTGCTTGATGGTAAAAACAAATCTTTAAGGATTAATCCGTCTGGTTTCTTTTAATATTCAATTTCCTCATCCTGGAGGCAAAGGTGGACCGGTTGATGCCAGAGGCCTTAGCTGCCCAGGTGATATTCCAATTATGTTTTTTCAACAGCAATTGAACATAGGTTTTTTCCAATCCCGGCCAGGTCAATCCTGTGAGGTCCACCATGAACTCATTGGTCAACTGTGGCTGCAAACCGCCGGGAGAGGCATAGGGATCATCTGTTATGGACTGTTGTTCCCGGAAATGGGAGGGGAGGTTTACCGCCTGAATATACTCCTCGGGTGTGGTCACCATCAGATACCTGATCAGGTTTTCAAGCTCCCTGATGTTTCCAGGCCAGTGATATGCCACCAGATGCTGCATGGCATCGGGCACCACCTTTTTTTCCTGCCCATTGGCCTTAACGGATTCTGTTTCAAGAAAATGCTTGACCAGAAGAGGGATATCTTCCCGTCTCTCCCTCAAAGGCGGAAGGTGGACAGGCAGGACAGAGAGCCTATAATACAGATCCTGGCGGAAACTGTTTTCCGCAATCATTTTCTTAATATCCTTATTTGTGGCTGCAACAATTCTCACATCAATAATCCGGGCCTTTGTTTCCCCCAAGGGCTTGATCTCATTTTTCTGCAGCACCCTGAGTAGTCCGGCCTGGGTACTCATGGGCATATCCCCTATCTCATCCAAAAACACCGTTCCGCCGTCGGCCGCTTCGAACAGGCCCGCCCTGTCCCGGGTGGCACCGGTAAATGCCCCTTTTTTATATCCAAACAATTCACTTTCCAAAAGGGTTTCCGGGATGGCAGAGCAATTCTGGACCAAAAAAGGTTTTTCCCTGCGAGAACTTCGCTTGTGGAGTCTTTCTGCTACCAATTCCTTTCCCGTGCCGCTTTCACCTGTTATCAATACATGAAAATCCGTGTCTGCATAGCTTTTGACAAGGCCCATACTTTTTTGGAAACTTTCGCTCTGCCCAATAATAAGACTCTCTTTTTGCATCCGGGAAAGGGCGGATTTCAAATGAAGGGCCTTCTTTTTTTCCTTGGAAAACAAAATGGCATTACTCATGGCAATTGAACAGATATCCACAAGGTTTTGCAGGGGGTCCAGATATTCCTTATCCAGATTCAATCGTGTTTTACCCGGTGCTGTGTCAATAATCTGAACGGCGCCGTAAACCTCTTTTTCTCTCAAAAACAGAGGAAAACAAAGAATTTGACTGCTTTTCACAACAAATTCATCTTCAACCTCCCTATAATGCCTGCGATCACTTTTGGTCTCAGCAACGGTCATCTGCTTGTTCTCTATCACCCATCCCACGATACTGGGATGGCCGCTTTCCAGCACCACGCCTTTTATATTATCACTTTCAGCACCGGCAGCTTCCACACAGACATAGGTATCTTCTTTTTGTATCCATATGGATCCCCGTCTTACATTATGTATCTTTATCAGGGAGTTTAAAAATTTTTTCTGGAGGGCTTCAGGATCAAGCTCCTTAAACAATTCAATATCAGGCCTGGACATTTACACCTCTTGTTGTCAATTATATATAACCATTATAGCCAAATAGAAACACCGCGTGTCAAATAAAATTATTATTTCGATTCACACATCCCTCATATTAAATTATGATAAAATATATCGAATAATTTCAATAAGATCAAACAATATTTTGTCGACCTGGCATAAAACATGAAACAATGAAGTTTAAGCACCCCCCTTAGCAGCCGGTTTCAAAGGGAATCAAAGGAGCGCAACATGGAACAAAAAATTATTATTGACAATCTTGACACGGCCCGGCTTGCCTGCCCCCAATGCAAACGGACCAAAATCCTTCAATTGTCCGAATACAAATTAATCAAACGCCACACCCGGGTTAAATACAAATGCAACTGCGGCCACACCTATCTGGTCACTCTTGAAAAAAAATTCACCCCCCCAAAGGAAACCATGCTTGCAGGGACATTCCTTTCAAAAGAGGATCCCCAGTGTTCCGGCAAGATGATCATCAAAAGACTCAACAGCAAGGGGATTACACTAAAAACCAATGTTGAACAAAAAATTCTGCCGGGCCTCAACCTGATCCTTGAATTTGTCTTGGACGATGCCAAACAATCCATTGTTAAAAAACAGGTCCGGGTTTTGGCCAGGAATGGCAGATACCTGACCGCTGAATTCACAGCGGCAGAGCATTCAGACAACCTGGGCCCCTATCTGTTTTTTAATAAATTATATGTATAGGTATTGGCTACATTAAAGAGTAGGGGTCAACATCAATGGTAATGGTTACCTGTTTCATTGCTTTTACCTTAAGAATGGCCTTCATTGATTTGACCAGACGACTGATATTGGTTGAAGAAGGGCCTTTTATCAGAATTTGCCACCTGAACCGTGAAGATATTCTATGGATAGCCGCCTCAATGGGACCAAGAATCTGGACGGTTTCTCTTATTTCAGGGGTGGCTGATAACAGCTGATTCAAAACATCGGCCACCTGTTCAACTATTTGGGCAACCTTTTTTTCATCCCTGCCTGAAATTTTCAATTGAATCATCCGGGTAAAGGGCGGGTACATCAGAGCCTTCCTAAAAGGAGCTTCATTATTATAAAAATCCATATAGTCCTGACGTCTGGCCGCTTCAATGGCAAAGTGCTCCGGGTTATAGGTCTGCATGATCACCCTCCCCGGCTCCTGCCCCCTACCCGCCCTTCCCGCCACCTGGGCCAATAGCTGGAAGGTACGCTCCCCAGCCCTGAAATCGGGCAGACTTAAGGAGAGATCAGCACAGATAACCCCCACCAGGGTGATGAAGGGAAAATCATGTCCCTTTGCCAGCATCTGGGTTCCAACAATAATATCAACAGTCCGATTCCGGATACTTTTCAACAGCTTTAAGACACTACCCTTTTTGGCTGTGGAATCCTGATCAATTCTTGCCAGCCTGGCATCGGGAAACATGGATTTAAGCATGGTCTCGATTTTTTCCGTACCAAATCCAAAATTTTGAATTTTACTGGACTTGCAGGAAGGACAGCTAACCTTGGCTGCCAGGGTATGCCCGCAAAGATGGCATTTATAGACATCCTGGCCCCTGTGAAAGGTCATGGTCACATCGCAGAACTCACAATTAAGAGACTTACCACAATCCTTGCAGGCCGGGAATGTGGCAAATCCCCGTCGATTCAAAAAAATCAATGTCTGGTTACCTTTTTCAAGGCAGGCCCGGATCTGAATTGCCAGCTCAGGCGTGATAATCCTTTCAGTTCCCCTGAAATCCTTGTATTTTTTTAAGTCCACCAGGGTGATTTTTGGCAGAGGATTTTGGTTAACCCGCTTTTCAAGAATCAATTGGACAAATTTATCCTCCCTGACATTCTGATAGGATTGAACCGAAGGGGTGGCTGAACCCAGGATAACCGGACAGCCATACATCTTGGCCCTGACAACGGCAAGATCCCTGGCATTATACCGCAGCCCTGTTTCCTGTTTATAGGAGGAGTCATGTTCTTCATCCACAATAATCACCCCGATATTTTCAATGGGTGAGAATATGGCGGATCGTGCACCGATCACGATACTGACCTTGCCAAGGACCAGCTTTCTCCACTGGTCCAGACGTTCCCCATGGGTGAGCATGGAATGTATCACGGCGATATTCTCCCCAAACCGGGCCCTAAACCGCCTCTCGGTCTGGGAAATCAGGGCTATCTCCGGCACCAGAACAATGGCTGTCTTGCCCGATTTAACCGCATCTGCCGTAAGGCGCATATAGACCTCGGTTTTGCCCGAGCCTGTGACCCCGGTCAAAAGATAGGGGACAAACCCCTTCCCCCTATTTTCCTCTACTGTTTTAATCAGGGTTGCCTGCTCTTGGGTGAGTTTTGGCGGGGTATCCGGCTCCACCGGGTCCCCCAGGGGATCACGGAAAACCTGGCGCTGGATGATTCCGATGTAACCTGCTTTGGCCAGGGGGGCTATCAGCTTTGCCGCAGTGGGGACATGGGCCTTGAGGCTGGTCAGGGAAATTTCCTGTTTTTCCCTGGTAAGGCTTAAAATCTGTTGGCGTTTATGTGAAAGCCGGATATTTTTTTTCGGCACCTCTCCAAGGTGCTGGATAAATTTTTCTTTTTTTATATTGGCTATCTCTTTTTTCAACACCGCAGAAACTGACAGCAAATTGTTTTTTTCCATTTTTCGGACCAGGGAGGTGATGGAAGGGTTGGGACTGTTTTTTATCAATTGCTTCAGGGTACAGCCTTGTTTTTCATTTAAAAATTGAATCACCCCTGCTTCACCGGGAGCAAGGGTTCCTGCGGCAAAATCTTTATTCCCGGCCTCGGTAACAAAAACACAGGAAACATCTTGCCGGTCAAGGCCGGCGGGAAGGGCGGTTTTAATCACCTCTCCCAGGGGATGGATATAATATTTGGCCACCCATTTAAAAAAAGGTATTTCATCCACCGGAAACAGGGGATGATCGTCCAATACATCCAAAATTTTTTTGACCTTGTAAGGGCCGGCATTTTCCTGTTCCCCAAGGATATACCCGGTCACCCTTCGTTTGCCAAAGGGAACCAGAACCCGCATACCCACTGCACATTGCTCCCTTAAATGTTCCGGCACCTTATAAACGAATGTATTATCCAGGGGCAGGGTCACGCTTACATCTATGTAGTCTGTTTGGATCATTGGATCTATTGTGCACAAAAAAAGATTAATTTCAATATCAGACTTATTTTCTTGACTAAAAAACCGGTGTTTTATAATTATGAAAGAATATATTTTTTTCGTTATAGCAATAAATAAGGAACAAGGAGGCACCATGGCTGTATTCGTAGAGGACCATCCTCTCATTAAACATAAATTAGGGCTCATGCGGCAAAAAGACATTAGCACCAAGGATTTCAGAGAATTGGCATCAGAGGTGGCACGGCTTTTGACCTATGAAGCCACCAAAAACTTTTCCACGGAAAAAAAAGTCATCGAGGGCTGGGCCGGCAAGGTTGAAGTCGAAAAATTAAAAGGTAAAAAGATCGCCATAGTCCCAATTTTAAGAGCGGGCCTGGGCATGATGGACGGTGTTATCGACCTGATCCCTTCGGCCAAAGTCAGCGTGGTGGGCTTTTACCGAAACGAAGAAACCCTTAAGCCGGTTCAGTATTATGTCAAAACAGCCAGTGCAATGGAAGAAAGAATTGCCCTGATCCTTGACCCCATGCTGGCCACCGGCGGCACCCTGATTGCCACCATTGATCTGCTCAAAGAGGCCGGGTGTAAAAAGATAAAAGGCCTGTTCCTGGTGGCGGCCCCGGAAGGGATTGCCAAGGTTGCCGAAAAACATCCTGATGTGGATATTTATACGGCCAGTGTGGATGAATGCCTCAACGATGCTGGGTATATCCTTCCGGGCTTAGGTGATGCCGGGGATAAAATTTTCGGAACCAAATAATATCAATTAACCATAGAAAAGGAAAAAACTTTAAGATGTCCCACAATCATTCATCAACGGAATACAATTTTCAAGTTAAAGATGGTTTCCTAGGCGCCCAGATGTTATTTGTAGCCTTTGGTGCCCTGGTTCTCGTACCGCTCTTAACGGGTCTGAACCCCAATGTGGCATTGTTCACTGCCGGCCTTGGCACAATAGTTTTTCAAATCATCACCCGGGGCAAAGTCCCTGTGTTTCTGGCCTCCTCCTTTGCCTTTATCGCACCCATTATCTATGGAGTGCAAACCTGGGGTATCCCCGGCACCATGTGCGGCCTTGCTGCCGCAGGTGTGATCTATATTCTTCTCAGCCTCCTGGTAAGATGGCAGGGAAACGAAATTATAAAACGTGTCCTCCCCCCTGTGGTAACTGGTCCTGTCATCATGGTTATCGGCTTGATTCTGGCACCGGTGGCCGTCCACATGACAATGGGCAAAACCGGGGATGGCGCCATTGTCCTCTTTTCCCAGACAAAGGCCATGATAGTTGGTCTATCCGCCCTTGGCACCACCATCCTGGTTTCCATTCTTGGGAAGGGCCTTCTAAGACTCATCCCCATCCTCTGCGGCATTATAGTTGGATATATTCTCTGCCTGTTCTTTGGATTTGTGGATTTTTCAGGAATTTCCAAGGCAGCCTGGTTTGCAGTACCCAATTTTACACTGCCGGAATGGAATCTTGAAGCCATTTTTTATATTGTCCCCATTGCCATTGCACCGGCCATTGAGCATTTTGGAGATGTGGTGGCCATTGGCGGGGTTACGGGCAAAGATTACCTCAAGGACCCGGGAATTCAAAACACCATGCTGGGAGACGGTATTGCCACCTCCCTGGCAGCCTTTCTCGGCGGTCCGCCAAACACCACCTATTCGGAAGTGACAGGGGCCGTTGCCCTGACAAAAATATACAATCCAGCCATCATGACCTGGGCGGCCATTACAGCCATGCTCCTGGCCTTTGTCGGTAAACTCGGAGCGATTCTCCAGACCATTCCCACACCGGTAATGGGGGGCATCATGCTCCTGCTCTTCGGGGCCATCATGGTTGTCGGGCTCAACACCCTGGTCCGATCCGGAGATGACCTTTTGGAAGCCAGGAACCTATCCATAGTGGCCTTGATCCTGATATTCGGCATCGGCGGCATGAGCTTTTCCGCAGGCCAGTTTCAGCTCCAGGGCATTGGACTTGCCGGTATTCTCGGGGTAACACTCAACCTTGTTCTTCCCAAAAGCCGGGAATAAATTATTTAAAATTTCACCCCAAACATTGCCCTAAAAAACGTCCTTGAAAGCCAAACCCGGTTTCAAGGACGTTTTTTTTATTTTATTGACACAGATCAAGTTCAAAAATTTATTTTCCTGGTAACCTGTCCATATTAAACTTTAAAATGAAAGGAATAAACTAATGCACGATGGATGTTCAGGTGCCTATGAATCAGGTAAAGAGATAGTGGACAAAATCCGAATGATGGGATTTAATACAACACCCTTGGCTCCCACCCTTGAAATTGACTGCAGTAACTGTCATGCTCATTTCCAAATGGAAGTGATGGAATCCCAATGCCCCTCCTGCGGGATGGTTTACGGAGTTACTCCCTGCCATTCCCATAGCTCGGAATTTGCAAAAGCCGCCGGAGTAAACTATTAAATGTGTGATTTTGAATCCATAAAAAAACGTATGAAAGCCCTTGAAACCCTTATCCGGGAAACCCGTGACAGGCTGCCGGCCCACTCGACCAAACCTCCGGTCATGATGGAACTTCTGGATTATGAAGATGAATATGAAGCACTTGCAAAACAGCTGGATGAATTAAAATCCAAAGGATGAATATGAAGTCCTTTCAGGTCTTTGACGAAAAATTAAAAGAGTGCATGTCAAAATTCCAGAAATTTACTTTTTCCCCTGGAAAAGCAGGTATTCTTGGCGCCCGGATAATAGATCAGTCCTTTGTGATTAATTTTTTCAACCGGAAAATTTTTGTTTCAAAACAAGGAGTGATTGATGCAGAAGGGGGCGACCTAACACCTGCGGTCATGGTACTGCTGTTAAAATACCTTCTTCTCTGCCCGGATCATGTCTGGGAAACAACCAATAAACTTGTGACCTTTAGGGAATTTTCCAATGCAGGCCCCCTGGTCTCAAGCTTTACCACCAATACCGCTAAAATAATTGAAACCACATTTTCAGGCAATCTGGTAAAATTGAAACATCAATGCACCCGGCTTGGCGGAACCATTGTGGAAAACCCTTCCCATGATATGAGCGTTAGGTTCCGCGCCCTCCACCGTATCCCCATCATTCTCAACTTCAATGACAGGGATGAAACACTGCCGGCCAATGCCTCCTTCCTTTACCATGACAATGCAGAAAGCTACCTGGACCTGGAAAGCCTGATGGTGACCTGCACTTACCTGACCGGTCTTCTCATCCAGACAGACTCTTGACAACTGGGAGAAGCCCCTTGCCTAAAAATAGAGAACTGCCCAGGATATCCCTGCGTAACGGGCAAATTTTCCAATGGTAACCAGGGCCAGAAAAACCCAGAGATTAATTTTCAGTATACCAGCCACAACGGTCAAGGGATCACCGATAACAGGAACCCATGACAGCAGAAGGCTTATGGTGCCATGGGCTTTAAACCTGCGCCTGGCCTTGGAGATATCTGCCGGGGAGACCCTGAATATTTTTTCCAGCAGCACCCTGCTGCCTCCGCGACCCAGCCCGTAATTTACCAAGGCACCCAGCACATTGCCCATGGTGGCAACCCCCACAACCCCTTGAACATTAAAATTGTGGACCAAAAGATACCCCAACACCACCTCGGAGCTCATGGGCAGGATGGTGGCGGCAAAAAAGGATGCGAAAAAAAGCCCCCACAGGCCGTAACCGGTTAAAAATTCCATATAGTTCTACCAGGGCCGCCTATTGGAACAATTTATAAAGGGCCTGGGTACCATTATTCTCCAATCCCTTGTCCGCCATTTTTTGGTAAAGGGACAGGGCAAGATCAAGGCCGGGGGTATCAAGGTCCAGGGACTTAGAGGATTCCACTGCAATCTTCATATCCTTTATAAAATGTTTGATAAAAAACCCGGGCTGATCATCTTTTTTAATAATCCTGGGCCCCATATTGTTCAGGGACCAGGAACCGGCAGCACCTTGCCCTATGCTCTTAAGAACGGTTTGGGGATCCAGTCCGGCTTTGGAAGCGTAGGCCAAGGACTCACAAACAGCCACCATGCCTGCGGCAATGGCAATCTGATTGGCCATTTTTGTGTGCTGACCCGCCCCTGCCTTTCCCTGGTATACGATATTTTTCCCCATGATTTCCAAAATCGGGCCCACCCTGTCGAAAACCGGTTTTTCTCCCCCAACCATGATGGAAAGGGTGGCATTTTTTGCCCCCAGATCACCGCCGGAAACCGGGGCATCCAGCACATGAATTCCCTTTTCCTTCCCCCTGTCATAAAGGGCTACGGCAAGGACAGGATCCGATGTGGTCATGTCAATGGCAATACTGCCCGGCCTGGCATTTTCCAGCACCCCGCCATTGTCCAGGAAAACCTCTTCAACATCCTTTGGAAATCCCACAATGGTAATAATGATATCTGACTTTTCAGCAAGATCTGCAACATTCGTTTCCAGGACAGCCCCTTTTTCAACCAGGTCATCGGCCTTTGACGCTGTCCGGTTATATAGATGCAAACCAAAGCCCGCCTCCAGAATATGGCCGGCCATGCTGTGTCCCATGACCCCAAGCCCGATAAATCCGATAATTGTCTTTCCAGGTGCGATTTCCATATATCCCCCTTTTGGTCATGGGCATTGTTTAATAAGGCCCCATTATTGACAGGTTTTACCAGATTTTTCAATATGAGAATAGTCCCTCAACAGGGTAATCACGAAAATCATCCTGAGAAAGGTACTAGCTTTTAATAAAAAAAATCAAAAACCAGCCATTCATGCTATAAGCTATAAAAGGATGTTAAAAAAAATTTGTAATTGCGAATTTTATTTTGATAGCAGATCATTAGAATTTGATTTATCGTAAAAGAGGTTGCTTATGAGAATTGCATTAATTATTTGTCAAGACACTCCTGAGGTTATATGGAATGCATTTAGATTAGCCAATTTAATGCTTGAGGGGATGGAAGATGTAACTATCTTCCTTAATGGGCCGTCTGTTAAGTATGAGAGAATGGATTCTGACCAATTTCCTCTTATCGAGTTGTCAAAAATTTTTACACTTTCCGAAGGCGTGTTATTAGCATGAGGCAAGTTAATTGACCTTCACGGTGTGAAGGAAGGATATCATAAAAATGGAACCCAGAAGAACCTTTATGATTTGATTAAAAAAAGCGATAAAATTATTTCTTTTTAAATTTCAAAACTATCTATTCAAAAAAACTTCATGTCAGATTAAAAAGCCGCAAAAAAGGAAATATTTATTGCGGCTTGGTTAATTTTCCAATTTTAATTTTTTTGTATTGAACAATTTTTTGCGATATCCTAATGTTCATTCATGAATGATAGATTCATAATGCATGCAATTTAAGGAGTATATGTTTAGAAAAATATTTTTCTTATTAACCCTGATTGTCCTAATAATTCCAATTGTGGCTGTGGAGGCTCAGTCTCCCCTTCCAATCTCCGATGAAGAAAAAAAATGGATGGGAAATCACCCCATAATCCGGCTCGGAGTTGGGATTGCCTTTCCGCCCTATATGTGGGTTGAAAAAAAAGAGGGTCAGCACATCTTCAAAGGAATGGTTTCAGATTATGTAAACCTGATAAAAGAGCGCCTGGGGCTGGAGATGAAGATCATATTTGATATCCCTTTTAACCAGGCCCTAGCCCAGGGGAAAAACAGGCAGATAGATTTTTTCCCATGCCTGGCCAAAACACCAGGGCGATCAAAATTTCTTCTGTTCACAGAGCCGTATCTTTCCTACCCCATGGTGATCATCACAAGAGAAGATGCACCTATTATAGGTGGAATCCAAGACCTGAAAAGAAAACGGTTTGCCCTTGTCAAACACCTGGTGGTGTACAGCAAACTACAAGCAGAATATTCCG
>DAOWDR010000239.1 GCA_030638935.1 Desulfobacteraceae bacterium
CGATCTGACCGGTGGCCAGGGTGTCAGTAAATTTTGAATTTTTACCATCTCAGTGATATAACCTTTCCCATTGCATTTCCAACAAAGTATAGGTCTTGATTGGCTTCTCCGGCTATCTCCCATATTTCTATTAAGACCACGTATATCTCTGGCAAGGTCACGCATTTTTTTATCTAAATCATGCTCTTTTTGATCTGGGCACCAAAAAATATAACCACTGTCATTGCACCGTTTGCATGAAGAACGAAGGATAGACCATATACTGCTACAATCCGGGCATCGAATGGTTTCTTTGGGTTTCCCGCATTTTTTGCAATAAACCGGACCTGTGACACCTTTTTCCCTATTTGTGCGCATAATCCTCTCCCTTTTTTCGTTATGTTGTAATTAATATTTCCTGAATTGAAATACCGGTCTATACAGAAACTGATTTGCCATCAGGGAGTATGCATTGCACTTTATTGAAGACGAATGAAAAATGAAAATCGAATGGGCAGTTGAGATAAACTTTAATAATCAATTCTTTATTTAAATAGACTCGATTGTCAAGACTGATCTTCCCCCGATATCGTAGAAAATGATTGTGATTTATAATTCAACGGGTGAGAATAGATATTCATAGTTCTGACCAATCCAAGTCCCAAAAGGTCAAAATCGGCAGTCAATGATTATTATCCCTGTCTTGAGTATCTGAAGACCGAAATTCTTAAAGATACCAAAAATATACTTTATCAAAGTTTTATCGGAAAAGACTGCTAACAGATGCAAGTTTTCTTGAGTTTTAGATTTGAAGCAAACTCAGCTTTATCATTCAGTTTTTGTATGTATAAGGTACTATAACAATCCGAAATTTATTTTTCTGAGGCTTAACTGGTGTCTATAATATTGGGGGAGGATTAGTCTTTATATCACCATCGTTATCGGGTGGCTATTGGGAGGGATTTTGTGGAATTTCACTGATAAAGGAAGCTATCTCCATGAGAACATCATCGGCCTGGAACAGGATGCCGTCCATTTTTAAAAATCCATGGATCACCCCGTTTACCCGGATTTGCTTTACCTGAATTCCGGCATCTTTCAAACGCCTGGCATAGGCTTCCCCTTCATCCCTGAGAATATCAAACTGGGCCGTCACCACCATGGTTGGAGGGAAATACTGCAAATCGGTTTGCAAAAGGGGAGAGACCCTGGGATTAATCCGGTCTGACGGCCTGGGCACATAGTAATCCCTGAATTTCTCCATATACTGCCTGGTCAAGTAGTAGCCTCTGGCAAAGTCTCGGTGGGAATTCGTGTTAAACTTGGATAGGTCCGTAACTGGATAAATCAGGATTTGACCTGCAATGGGAGGGGTATTCAGCCGTCGGGCTTCAATGGTGGCAACCGCTGCCAGGTTTCCCCCAGCACTGTCCCCGGCCATAATAATCTTGCCAGGATTTCCGCCTAACCGGGCAGCATTTTCCCTTACCCATACCAATGCGGAATAAACATCTTCAATTGCTGCAGGATAAGGAGCCTCAGGGGCCAGACGATAATCCACAGCAATTACAATAGTATGGGCTTTTTTGGCAATGGCACGGCAGGTATTATCATGGCTGTCAAGACCACCAAGCACCCAACCGCCGCCATGGCAATAAATGACAATGGGCAGGTTGCCCTGTTTGGAATCGGAGTACACCCGTATTGGGATGGGGCCTGCAGAACCCGGGATGGTCCTGTCACTAATGTCCTTTATGACAAGGGGCTTGGCCTGGAGTGTTTTGCCCCCCTTGGCTGAAATGGCTCTGCTCTGCTCAATGGAGTTCCCTTGTTTAAACAGATCAATCTGCCTGATAGATATATATTTTAAAAGTATGGCGATTTTGACATCCAGTTTGCCGTAGGGGGTTCGGGTCCAGGTGTTCACTAACAGACAGGCCCCTGCCAGGAGAAGAAAAGAAACAATAATAGAGATTCTGACAATCTTCATAGGAGTTCCTTTGGTCACTTTTATAATGGATATTGAATTGCTGGATCAGCCTACATTATTTTCATTAAAGTAAAAGCCTGTAATTCAACATAGGTTAATCAGTTAATTATTTTTGGTCATATTGGTATGGCTTTAAATTGATTGAACAGCGGCCTCAATATGCCCTCTCTGATGCTGAAGCTAAAACAATCG
>DAOWDR010000185.1 GCA_030638935.1 Desulfobacteraceae bacterium
GCCAAATGCCTGACCTGTTACCGGATCTGCCCCCATGGCGCCATTATTCTCGACAAAAAAATGCAGCCCCAAATCATGGAAGATGCATGTTTTTCATGCCATCTATGCGTGTCCAACTGCCCTGCCCATGCCATTGAATCCGAGGGATTTACCAATGACCAGCTTGCAAATCAGGTTGAGGACCGGATCCAGAATCGGGTCCAAGACCAAATACCGGGCCAGGTGGTGATATTTGCCTGTGAACGTTCTGCTGCCCTGGCTGCAGACAAGATAGCGCTTCCGGAAAGGGTACAGCTTATCTCCATTCCTTGTGCCTGCCGCATCAGCTCCGAGATGATTTTAAAAAGCCTGATCAAAGGAGCTTCAAAGGTTATTGTCAGCGGATGCCATGAAGGGAATTGCCGGTCCTTGGAAGGCAGCACAACTGCCAGGTCAGGGGTTGGCGCCATTGGAAAAATGCCAGGGATTACCCGGGAAAACATCACATGGGAACCTGTGGCAGCCAATGAAACCCACAAATTTCAACGCATTATTTCCAAGGCGCAAAAAGGATAAAGGTGATAAAATATGGATAATGCAAAAACAGATACTGCAATTATAAATACCGAATCAAACCTAAGCCGTCTGCTCAACCAACTCTTATCGGGAGACAATATATCCGAATGCCTGACCTGCGGTGCCTGCAATTCCCGGTGCACCTGGTTTGACGGACAGGGAGGCCCCATCCCAAGGCAGATGATCCGCATGGCAGCCCTGGGACTGGATGAAGAACTGGTTGAAAGCGGCATGCTATGGGATTGCCTGATCTGTAATCGATGTACCCAAGGGTGCCCCATGGGCATTACCATGGACATGGTGGTCCGCCGGGGCAGAAGCCTTGCAATTGCAGCAGGCCAAATTCCTCCCGACGTCCAAAAGGGTATCAAAACCCGGCTGGAAACAGGAGATGTCAACGGGCTCACCAAAGAGGAATTTGTGGAAACCGTTGAATGGGTGTCTGAAGAGTTTACGGATGAGATGGAAGACCCTGAAGCCACCATCCCCTATGATAAAACCGGAGCCAAATTTTTATACCTGCCCAATCCCAGGGAGCTTGGTATTAATCTGCTCCATTTAACTGCCATGGGAAGACTCTTTTATGCCATGAAAGAAACCTGGACCCTGTCAGCTTTTCACACAGATGTCACCAATTGGGGATATTTTGTGGGCAAGGACGAAATTGCCCGAAAGATGGCCAGCATGGTGGTGGAGCCGGCAGAAAAACTTGGCATTGAAACCCTGGTATTAAGCGAATGCGGCCATGGCTACCATGTACTCAAATTTTTGCTGCCAGAACTTATTGGCAGAAAACCTGCCTTCAATGTCATGAGTATCCCCGAACTTACACTTGAGTATGCCAAAAAAGGAGTTCTTAAGTTTGATCCGTCAATCCATCCCTATAAAATCGCCTATCATGACCCCTGCAATATTGCCAGAAAGTCAGGCGGCTATGAAGCTCCCAGAGAACTTTTAGCCCTCTGCTGCCATGGGGTGGTGGAACTGACCCCCAACCGGAAAGACGGGGTTTGCTGCGGGGGCGGGGGCGGGATACTCCAGGACAGCACCAGCACCAAAAAAAGGATGATCACGGGCAAACCCAAGGCAGACCAGATGAAAGCTGCGGGGCTGCCCAACCTGGCCACGGCCTGCCTCTCCTGCCATCGCCAGCTGGGCGAGTTATCCAATCACTTTAAACTGGGTATAAAGGTGGATACAGTGGCTTCCCTGGCCTCGGAATCCCTGATTTTATAACCTGCCAAAAGGACGAAACAAAAAGGGACTGCAGGAAACTGCATGGCCCTTTATTAATTAGCATGGATATTCTTATTGCAGCCGATATTTTCGGACACACCCCGGCCCTGGACCGCCTGGCCAAAAAATTGCGTGCCAACACCCTTGAGATCATGGATCCCTATGACGGCAAAACAACCTTCAGGGATGAGGCGGCAGCCCATGCCTTTTTTACAGCCCGGGTTGGCATTCCAGCCTATGCAGGTAAAATTGCAGCCAGGTTAAAAACAGGCAAACCCAATCAAACCCTGATTGGGTTCAGTGTGGGGGCTGCTGCCATCTGGCACCTGTCATCCAATCCCAACCTTTCCGGCATCCGGCAGGCACTTTGCTTTTATGGCTCCCAGATCAGGTATCAGGCAAAAATTCAGCCGGTTTTTGATGTCAGGCTTTTTTTCCCTTCAGAACCCCATTTTGATGTGGACAACCTGATTTTAAAACTTAAAAAGATCCCCAGGGTTTCCTGCCAAAAAACAGCAGGTTTCCACGGGTTTATGAATGAAAGATCCAAAAATTTTGATGCAAATTTGTATGAGACCTACCTGGAACAATTAAATTCCAGACAATTCATTAGATAGGAATACTGCCCTCAAAGACCAGGGTGGCCGGACCGGTCTTAAAGATATGGCCTGTTTCCTTGTCCCAATAAATCTCAAGATCCCCGCCGTCCAGGTGGATAATGGCCCGTCTCCCTGTTCTTTTGGTGAGGTTTGCCGCCACAAGGGCGGCACAGGCCCCGGTGCCGCAGGCAAGGGTGATGCCGGCCCCCCGCTCCCAGACCTTCATTTTAAGCTCTGTGTCGCTGACCACTTCAATGAACTCCACATTGGTTTTCTCAGGGAAATGTTCATGGGTTTCAACGGCCCTGCCAATACCTTCAACATCCACTGCAGTAATGTCCTTTACAAAAATCACGGCATGGGGGTTTCCCATGGACACGGTTGTAACTGCCAGACTGCCGGTGCGGGTTTCAATGGATTCCTCAACAGCGGTTTCATGGTCACATACAAAGGGGATATCTTTACAGGACAGGATGGGAGGCCCCATATCCACTTTTACGGATGTAACCAGGTTGTCCCCCATAAGAACCTCGGGGATAACGGTTCCTGCAAGGGTCTCAATGCGCATGCGTTTTTGGGTCAATATTTTTTTTTCATAAAGATACTTGGCAAAACACCGCATACCGTTTCCGCACATTTCAGGCTCTGATCCGTCGGAATTGATGATCACAAACCGAATATCATGGTTCTTTGATTCCAAAGCCAGAATAATGCCGTCCCCGCCAATGCCAAAATGCCGGTCACATAATTTTCTGGCAAGTTCAGGGTAGGCCATGGCCGCTTTAATCTGCCCATCCCTGTCGTCCAAAATCACAAAATCATTGCCAAGGCCTTCCATTTTGGAAAAATTCAGCTTCATGAAACTCCCCTTTTATTGTCCCAGTTATAATTATTCCGGGCATTCAGCTGCAATGGCCAAGGGTTTTAATAATTTCATCCCCCAGGGCTTCTATCTGCCAGTTCCGCATTGTTTCCATATTTTCAAGTACTGCTTTGGAACCCGGGTTCTCAAATGCAATTGCCGAGATCAGGTTATTGTTGATTAAAAAACCAGGCTCCATACCAATGGAAACACTTAATTTTTCCCGCATTTTTTTCAAAAGATTTATACGTTCCAATACCTTGGGATTTCTCCTGGGCCTGGGGGTTTTAGGGTAGGAAGGCAATTCCCCGTGGGCCATTGCCAGGCCGGATGAAATGGCTTCCTGGCAGAGACGACCGTACATGTCTGCCTGTTTTTTACTCAGGGCCTTGATGGAAACCATTGTCTCTATGGCCTTGGGACGATGGGTGGCCAGAGACATAAGAGACTGGCTGGATATGATTTTAAACAGGGGCAGATCTTTTTTTGCTGCCATGTCCATGCGAACCTGTAACAGGTTTTCCAGAATTGCCAGAGTCCGGTTATCCATTTTCCCGGCCCCCTTAAATTTTTTAAACAAAGGCAATTTATGGTTGGACTCATATTTTACACTGGCCTGGGCCTCAAATTCTTCCTTTGCCCAGGAAAGCCGGTTTATCTTTTCAAGCCGCTCTTTTATCCGGTCATGCAACTGGATCAAATGGGATACATCCCCCACGGAATAGGCAATCATGTCGTCCTTTAAGGGACGCCTGGACCAGTCTCCC
>DAOWDR010000227.1 GCA_030638935.1 Desulfobacteraceae bacterium
CTTCAGTCGTTTAATCTGTAAACGTGCCCACTCCTCGTTGTATTCGTGGAGATCCACTTCCATGTCAACACCTTCTGTGTACTTGTTGACACCGACCTTTATGACTTTCCCTTCCTGAATCTTTTTCTCAAACTCGTAAGCCTGCCTTGCCACTTCTTTCTGCACATACCCGGACGAAACAGCCTCAACCATGCCACCAACCTTCTCTACCTTTTCCATCTCTTCCAGGATCTTTGCTTCCATTTCTTTGGTCAATGTTTCTATAAAGTATGAGCCGGCCAGGGGATCCACTGTATCCCTCATTCCAACCTCATCCATGAGCAGTTCAAGGGTTCGCAAAGAGAGCAGGGCAGACCTTGGGGTGGGGATGGTATAGGCTTCGTCAAAGGAGCAAAGCGCCGTGGTCTGGGCCCCGGACAGGGCAGCTCCCAGGGCATAATAGGCCCCCCGCATTATATTGTTTTCCGGCTGTTCCTTGGTCAGGCCGGACCCGCCGCCGCCAAAGAGTCCCCTTAAAAATAGTTTCTTCTTGTCCGTCACCCCGTATTCGGTTTTCAGCATTTTGGCCCAGAGTTTTCTGGCAGCCCTGAATTTGGCAATCTGTTCCCACATATTGCCGTAGACATTAAAATTAAAGGAAAACCGGCCCACAAAATCCGTTGGGGCAATACCCCGGGCAGTTACATTGTCAATATAGGCCTTGGCAATTTCAAAGGCATAGGCGATTTCCTGGGCAGGGGTGGCCCCGGACTCCCTGATATGGTATCCGCAGATACTCACGGGGTTGGATTTTGGCAATTGTTTTACAGCATACTCAATGGAATCCCCCACAAGGCGTACCCCGTGTTCCACAGGATAGATCCAGGCCCCCCTGCCGATCATCTCCTTTAGAATATCATTCTGGGGAGTTACGGAAATCTGATCCTTGGAATATCCGAATTTTTCTGCGGTTGCCTGGTACATGGCCATCATGATGGTGGCCACGGCATTGATGGTCAGCCCGGACCCGATGCGGTCCAGGGGGATACCGGCAAAGGCTGTTTCAAAATCCTTTAAAGAATCAATGGCCATGCCCACCCGGCCCACTTCCCCATCAGCCAGGGGATGATCCGAGTCATATCCCATCTGGGTGGGCAGGTCAAAGGCCACGTTCAGGCCGTTCTGGCCGTTGGCAATCATGAGTTTGAACCTTTTATTTGTCTCTTCAGGGGTACCGAATCCAGTGTACTGCCGGGTGGTCCAGGCACGGCTTCGATAACTTTGGGGATGAAGGCTCCGGGTAAAGGGGTAACACCCGGGGTCCCCCAGATCTTTTTCATAGGTAAACCCTGCTTTTTCAAGATCTTCAGGACCATAACTAGGTTTTACCTTTATACCGGACTGGTAGGTTACCTCTTTGATTCCCCCTTGTTCATCCTTGATATATTTTGCTACACCCATATTTTACCTCTCCTATTTGAACAGCGCTTTCATGCCTGTGTTAATCTGGTCAAAGGAAGTACCACCGGGAAAAACGGCTGCAACGCCCATCTGTTTCAGTGCGGGAATATCCTGGAATGGAATCACCCCGCCCACAACCAGGCGGATATCGGAAAGCTCCTTTTCAATCATCATGGCCATGAGTTTTCTGGATATGGGCAGATGGGCCCCGGACATGATGCTTAATCCTATGACATCCACGGCTTCCTGGACGGCTGTCTGTATGATTTGCGAAAGTGTCTGGTGGAGACCTGAATAGATCACTTCAAACCCTGAGTCCCTCAGGGCCAGGGCCACAATTTTTGCGCCCTTGTCATGGCCGTCAAGGCCGGGCTTGGCGATCAATACCCGAATTTTATTTTCCATAGGTCATCTTCCTTTTTGATAGTTTTACACCACGGTATTCAGCACTTTTTCAACCACCTGCTCAGCCGCTGTTATGGGATCTATTTCACGGGACCCAAGCTTGTTTAAAACTTCTTTGTAGTCCCGGGTGTTTTCCACGCTTAATAATAATTTGCTGATGAAAAGATTTCTGAGCAGACAGGTGAAATAAAGCCTTTCCTGGTCCTTTTTTTTCTCATCCATAAGATTATTTTTTTCTAAAAATTTATAATGGGCTAAAAATGTATCGGCAAGCTTGGCAAGACCCTGGCCGTCCCTTGCAATGGTTTTCAACACCCTGGGTTTCCACTTGGATTTAGAAAGGTTTTTCATCTCC
>DAOWDR010000638.1 GCA_030638935.1 Desulfobacteraceae bacterium
GGATAAATTCAGCCATCCGGTCCAGGGGAGCCCGTGCCCTGGTCCTGGCCCCGGGGTCTGTATATGGACCAGACAATTTTAAGGCTGTCACAGGATTTATCAACCAGCAATTGTTTTTTGATGTTGGTTCAACCGTTTCCCTCTCCTTTGATTATGAGGAAGACAAAATACTGCTCAATGACCTGGCCAAAGATTCCGGTGATCAGATTATTCTGCTCCAGGAGGTCTGGCAGCCCCCCATCCGGGGATTACTTCATTATTTTGTCCAACTGAAAACCCGGATTTTTACGGACAGGCCTTTGTGGATACTTCTGACCCAGACACCCGGGGAAGAGAATTCAGTCGTGGACAGTGAGGATGTAAATTTCAAGGTTTGGAAAAAGGCAATTCATCAATTGGGCAATCCCGATATCATGCTGGAAAGGGTGTATAAATGACAGGTTCCCCACACCATATCCCGGAATTTGCGGTTCTGGGCCATCCCAATGAAGGCAAGTCTTCTGTGGTTTCCACCCTTACCGAGGACGACCAGATCCGGGTCAGCCAGATTCCAGGGGAAACCACGGTTTCCCGGACCTATACAGTTGAAATTGACGGCGAAAAAATTATCCGTTTTGTGGATACCCCCGGGTTCCAGGCCCCCCGGCAGACCCTGGCCTGGTTCAGGGAGTATGGGGGTGACCCGGAAAAAATTCTGGATCAATTTATTGAAACCTTTCACAGGGACCCCTTTTTTGCTGACGAATGTGAACTCATGGGACCGGTTGCCAGGGGGGCCGGCATTATTTATGTGGTGAACGGATCCAGGCCTGTCAGGGACGACGATATTGCAGAAATGGAAATCTTAAGGCTCACGGGCAGGCCCCGTATGGCCATCATCAATTCCAAGCAAATGGAAAAGGATTATACCAGGGAGTGGAAACAGGAGTTTAGGAAACATTTTAATTCCATCCGGGTGTTTAATTCCAATACCGCTGATTTCAGGGAGCGGATCCGCATGCTTGAAAGCCTGAAATCCATTGACCAGGAATGGGAAGAATCACTTTCAAGGGTTATTCTGGCCTTTAGGGGCGAATGGAAAAAACGGAATCGCCTGGCCTGCGCCCATATCACCCTTGGATTGGAAAAGAGCCTTGGTTTTTTTGTGTCTGAAAAACTTTCCGCCACGGCTGACCAGGTCCGGGTCAGGGAAAAACTCAACCTCTCCTTTCAAAAGGGAATCCGGGAAATTGAAAAAGAGATGTTCGCCCAGATTAAATTACTGTTTAAGCATAATCTCTATGACTATCCCCTGTCAGACTATTCCCTTCTTCGCCATGATTTGTTTTCAAAGCAGACCTGGGAACTGCTGGGATTGACCAGAAAACAATTGGCAGCCGTTGGAGCGGTTGTGGGCGGCACCATGGGAGTTGTCGTGGATGTGGCTGCCCATGGGCTGACATTCGGGGCGTTTACTGTGTTGGGAGGTCTGGTGGGAGCTGGTTCTGCTTTTATGGGGGCTAAAAAAATCGCCGCAGGTAAGGGAATTATACAAGGGGGGGACCGGTTCCAGGTGGGACCCAATGAAAACCCGCAATTTCTCTATGTCCTCATGGACCGGGTTCTGATCTATTACGCCCATATTATCAACCGGGCCCATGGCCGCCGGGACATGGCAGATCCCAGGGGGAATAAAAAGGGCTTCAGCTCAAAAATGGGGATATCTGCAAGGCTTTCCAAAAGCCAGCGGAACGTCTGTGCCCGATTTTTCAAGTCTGCCAGCGGTAAGACCGTTATCAAGGGGAAAAAAGCAATACCTGAGTTTGCCCTTCTAATCGCATCCTTGCTGGATAAGATCGCCAACCAAGAGATCTGATCCCGGGCCTTTTAAGATTTAGGTACACCTCTTTTGCGACATGCCTGACAACAGTTTTCGGTACTGCAATCACTTTTTGCTTGCACGCTTATTTGGTAATTGATATGATATTAGCCATGAAAGGAATTAATTACAAAGGCTATTCTGCCAAAGTTGAATTTGATCCCGAGGATCATATCTTTGTCGGTAGGGTAATCGGCATCCGTGATGTGGTCGGTTTTCATGGCGAATCCGTCACGGAGCTGGAAACAGCTTTTGCAGATGCGATTGATAGCTATCTTTCCGCTTGCGAGGAACTGGGCCAGGAACCAAACAAGCCATAC
>DAOWDR010000625.1 GCA_030638935.1 Desulfobacteraceae bacterium
GGAGCTGTCACAGATGTCAAAGGCGACAGGCTCAAGGGGCCCAGTGAGCAGAAAACCCCTGACTACTATTTAAGGGTAGTGGATGAAACCGATGATGCTATTGTTGTATCAGGCGCCAAAGCCCACATTACAGCCGGCCCCTATTGCGACGAAGTACTTGTGATTCCCTGCCGTAATCTGAAAGAAGCTGATAAAGCCAATGCCGTTGCATTTGCAATTCCCTTGGATACTCCCGGCATCACACAAATTTGCAGACCCAATTTCAGGTATGAGGATATTCATCATTTTCCCACCCCCCATCCTAAAAGGGGGCATGTTGAATCCCTTATAATTTTTGACAATGTAAGAATCCCCAAGGAAAGGGTTTTTCTGAATGGAGAATGGCAGTTTGCCCAATATGTTGCCTATGCATTTTCAGCCTTTCATAGGTATACGGCGGTCACCTATAAAATTCCCATCCTGGAATATATGACAGGACTTGGCATGCTTGCCGCCGAAGCCAACGGAATTCAAAAGGCTTCCCATATCAAGGAGAGGTATATTGATATGATCAATTATACTGAAACTACTAAAGCCCTTGCCAAGGCAGCGTCCATAGACCCCGAGGATTTTGGCGGATCAGGACTTTTTGTGCCCAACAGGTTGACCTCAAACATGGCAAAACTCCATTTTGCTTCCAATTTCCATGAATTTGTCCGGAATATCCAGGATATTGCCGGGGGGCTTATAGTGACCCAGCCCACCTACCAGGACTGGAAACATGAAGAACTGAACCCCTATCTTGAAAAATATATGGGCGGTGCAGGTGAATACACTGCTGAAAAACGCCTCAAGCTCATGAGCATGCTCCATCACATGGTTGCCAGTGATTTCGCAGGATGGCACGAGGTCTGTACCATCCATGCAGAAGGCTCTTTTGCAGCCCAGAGGATGATGCTCTATGCAGAAGCCCCCATGGAAATGTACAAGGAAAAAGCAAGAAAAGTGGTTGGCCTAGACTAATAACAAGGACTTATAAAAATGGGCCTGTGGCAATAAACGCATAGACAGGGCACAAGCCGAAGCTATGAAAAACAACTATTAAGGAGACTGAAGATCATGTTTAAAACATCTATTTGTGATCTATTCAATATTAAATATCCCATTATCCTAGGTGGTATGCTTTGGGTAGGCAAAGCCGATCTGGTTGCTGGGGTATCAGACGCCGGAGGTTTAGGGGTATTAGGCGCAGGCGGCATGACAATTGAGGAGATTCAATCAGAATTTGAAATCGTAAAAAGTAAAACAGATAAGCCATTTGGTGTAAATATTCCTTTGGTTCGGCCTGATTCGGAAGATATGATAAATGCAGCCATTAAAGCCGGAGCCAAAGTTATTGTAACATCGTCGGGAAGCCCGAAAAAATTTACCAAAATGATCCAGGAGCAAAACTGCCGTGTCATGCATGTGGTGGCCAATGTCAAGTTTGCCAAAAAGAGTGAGGAAGCAGGTGTGGACGCCATAGCAGCAGAGGGGTATGAGGCAGGCGGGCATAACGGCAAAGATGAAATTACCACCATGGCCTTGATCCCCCAGATCGTGGAGGCTGTGGATATTCCAGTGGTTGCCGCCGGCGGCATAGCAGACGGAAAAGGATTTGCCGCAGCCCTGTCACTTGGTGCCCAGGGCGTACAAATGGGAACAAGATTTGTTGCAGCCCATGAATCTGCAGCCCATGACAATTTCAAGGAAGCATTATTGAAAATAGACGACAATGGTACATGCATTACAGGAAGGACCACCATAGGACCGACCCGGGCCATAAAGAACGAACTCACCGACATGATCGTCAAGGCGGAAGGCGAAGGTGCAAGTTCTGAAGAACTTTTTGAAATGATTGGGGAAGGACGTTCCATCATGGCCTGCATTGAAGGCGACTGTGTACAAGGCTCCATGTATTGCGGCCAGATCGGAGGAAAAATCAAAGAGCTGAAAACATCAAAACAGATAATTGAAGATGTTATCTCTGAAGCTCAAATTGTTATTAAGCAACTTTCTTCCCTTATTTGAATCATAAGTCCCATAACGGAGGCAGCAAATGTCCGGCCCTAAAAAAAAGCCAAAAGAAAATAATATGACACCAAAAAATAGAAGCCAAAAAAATATGAACCGAATAGCTGTTATAGATGGTTGCAGAACTCCTTTTTTACGATCCGGCACAGGATTTTCAAAATTAATGGGGTGGAAGCTTGGGTCCTATGCAATCCAGGGGCTTTTAGCAAGATTAGGTATTTCCTATGACCTGATTGACCAGGTCATCATGGGCTGTGTTGCACCGGATATCGCAACCACCAACATTGCAAGGGAGAGTGCCCTGGGTGCAGGCCTTCCCGATACTGTGCCCGCCCACACCTGCACGGTTGCCTGTATCTCGGCAAACCAGGCCATCACCAATGCCGCTGCTTTGATCGGGTCGGGCCATGCAGATATCATTGTGGCAGGGGGTGTGGAAACATTTTCCGATGCAGATATCAGGGTTTCAAAAAAATACAGAAAATTTTTGCTTGATCTTGGCATGTATAAACGTCCCAAAACCATCATGGGCAAACTTGCGCTTTTAAAAGGGATGACACCCCTTGATTTTCTAAAGCCGGAAAAACCGGCCATATCGGAATATTCAACCGGACTGATCATGGGCGAAAATGCAGACAGGCTCAGCAAAAGGCTTGGCATCACCCGGAAACGTCAGGATATCTATGCCGAGATGTCTCACAAAAGAGCTATTCAGGCGCAAAACAACGGCCAGTTTGACCGGGATATTATCCCTGTTGTCCTGCCCGGAACCGACCAGGTTTTATATGAAGACAATGGTCCCAGAATTGATGCAACAGCCATTAAACTTTCCGGCCTTAAACCACCCTTTGATCGGAAAAACGGAACGGTCACCGCAGGAAACTCCTCCTTTCTCACCGATGGTGCTTCCGCCGTGCTTCTCATGGGTGAAACAAAAGCAAAAGAACTGGGGCTGACACCCATGGCCTATATCAAATCTTTTGCCTATTCAGCCCAGGATCCTGTTGAAGAACTGTTACTGGGGCCGGTGTTTTCCATTGCAAAGGTGTTGAAAAAGCAATCCATGTCCCTTGATGATATCGGAGTTCTGGAAATCCACGAGGCTTTTGCCGCCCAGATGCTGGCTAATATCGACTGCATTGAGTCAGATGAATTCGGACAAAAGAAACTGGGTCTTTCTAAAAAATTAGGCTCGGTGGACATTAAAAAACTGAATCTTTACGGCGGTTCACTTTCCATAGGCCATCCATTCGGTGCCACCGGTGCCAGGCTTTTGACCACCTGTGCAAGAAGGATGAAAGCTGAAAACCAGCAATACGGCATTGTATCAGGGTGTGCGGCAGGGGCAGTAGGTAGTGCCATTCTGCTTGAGAATTCTTAAAAGTGAACGGAGAAAAAGCCATGAAATATCTAAATATTAATAAAACCGATGACAATATCCTTATAATTACCATAGACTGCCCAGATACCTCTGTAAACACGTTTTCCTCGGAACTTTTTAAAGAAGTTGAATCTGTAGTTGCTGATCTTGAAAAAGATGCCAGGATCAAGGGCCTTGTTCTCACCAGTGCAAAAAAGGATACCTTTATTGCAGGGGCTGATCTTGAAGAAATCAAAAAGATGACAACCAAAGAAGAAGTGACAACATATGTAAGTCGTGCAAATACTCTTTTAAACAGGATAATTGCCTGGCCCAAACCGGTTGTCTGCGCCATCCACGGTTCCTGCATGGGCGGCGGATTTGAGCTTGCCCTGGCCGCAGATTACAGGATTGCCTCAAATTCTACAAAAACCGTGTTTGCACTTCCTGAAGTGCAGTTGGGACTTTTTCCCGCTGCAGGCGGCACCCTGCGGCTTCCCAAACTGATCGGCCTTCCCGAAGCCCTTCCTTTAATCCTTGCAGGTAAGCAGATAAGGGTTAAAAAAGCAAAAAAACTGGGAATTGTGGATGAAATTGTTCATCCCCACGGCATGGCAGATGCAGCAGTCAAAATTGCCGTCAGGCTCGGGGAAAAAAAGCTTAATAACAAAAAAATCAAACGCTCAATCATAAACAAAGCCCTTGAAAAATATAAGGTGGGACGTGATTTTGTTTTTAAACAGGCACAAAAAGGGGTGATGAAACAGACCAAGGGTCTCTATCCTGCCCCCCTTGAAATCATAAAATCCATACAATACGGTGTTGAAAATTCAATTGAAGCCGGGATAAAACAAGACATACAGCGGTTTTCAAAGCTGGTTCTTTCCCCTGAGTCAGATGCATTGACCAACCTGTTTTTTGCCATGAACAAGAGAAAAAAGAATCCAATGGAAGGAAAAGCAGTTAAGGTGAAAAAGCTGGGCATTCTGGGTGCAGGGCTCATGGGCCACGGTATAGCAGGGGCGTCCACAGACCTTGTGGACACCATCCTTTTAAAAGATATGTCCCTTGAAAATGCAGCCAAAGGAATCAAAGAGGTGACCAAAGGGCTTGCCATCAGGGCAAAATCCGGGGGCATCACAAAATTTGAACAGGATACCATGACAAATAAGCTCATCCCCTGCAAAGACTATACTGGTTTTGCAGGTACCGATCTTGTCATTGAAGCGGTTTTTGAGGACCTTGAGTTAAAGAAAAAAATTCTCAATGATGTTGAAGAGGCCTGTGGTGAAAAAACCATCTTTGCATCCAATACATCCTCACTTCCCATCACTCAGATTGCAAAGGCAAGCAAACGTCCTGAAAACGTGATCGGCATGCACTATTTTTCCCCTGTGAGAAGCATGCCCCTTCTTGAGATCATAACAACGGACAAAACAGCGGACTGGGTCACGGCCACAGCCATTGATTTTGGCATCAAACAGGGAAAAACCTGCATTGTTGTAAAGGACGGGCCCGCCTTTTATACCACCCGTATCCTGGTTCTCATGCTCAATGAAGCCATGCTCCTGGTGGAAGAAGGGGTTGATATCCATACCATTGATGATGCCATGACGAAATTTGGGTACCCGGTTGGTCCCATCACCCTGGTGGATGAAGTGGGAATGGATGTCGGGGTACATGTGGGCGAGGTCATGGAAAAATCCATTAAAGACCGCAATATTAAAACCTCCTCTGTGCTGGCTAAATTATTTGAGCAGGGATTTTTGGGAAGAAAAAATAATAAGGGTTTTTATAAGTACAAGGGCAAGGGCGGGAAAAAAGATGCCAACCCGGATGTAAACAAGATCCTTAAAACCAAACCAGTTAAAAATATTGATATTGAAGAGGTCCAGCACCGTGTCAGCCTGGCCATGGTGAATGAAGCGGTTCTCTGCCTTGAAGAGGGGATCATTGCAACTCCTGAAGACGGTGATGTGGGTGCCATTTTAGGCCTTGGATTTCCTCCTTTCAGGGGCGGCCCTTTTCGGTATGTGGATAAAACCGGCATCTCCTTTATCATCTCCAAGATGGAAGAGTTGACCAAAAAACACGGCCCCAGGTTTACACCGGCAAAACTCCTTTTGGATATGGCAGGCAAAAAGGAGAAATTTTATAAATAGATGCAGTAAAATAAACAGGAGGCCAACCCCGTGAAGAATATCAAAGGAAATGTCGCACTTGTAACCGGTGGATCCAGGGGGCTTGGCCCCCATATCGCCCGCTTTCTGGCAAAAGAGGGGGTAAATATTGCCCTGACTGCCAGGACTGAAAAAGCGCTAGATGAAAGTATTGACTCCCTTGCCCCATTTAATATTGAGGCAAAAGCTTTTCCAGCCGACCTGACAGATGCAGCATCAAGGACAAAACTTCTTGAAAACGTAAAAAATCATTTTGGGCCCATTGATATTTTGATCAACAATGCCGGCATGGAGTGGGTATGCGCCTATTCCGATATGAGTCCTGAACAGATTGAGGCCATGATCCAGACCAATATGATCGCTCCCATGCTTCTTGCACGCATGGTGATCCCTCAAATGGTTAAACAAAGAAAAGGGCACATTGTCACCATGTCTTCCCTGGGCGGGAAAAAAGGCTCCCCCTATTCTGCCACCTATGCCGGAACAAAAGCCGGTTTGATCCAGTGGACCAGCGGCATCAGGCAGGAATTGAAAGGAACCGGTGTCAGCGCTTCGGTCATCTGCCCGGGGTTTGTCTCAGAATCCGGCATGTTTGCGGTTTATGGAAAAAAAGCCCCCAAAATCACAGGGGAGACAACCACTGAAAAAGTTGCCCTGGCAGTGATCAGGGCCATTAAAAAAGATATCCAGGAAATTATTGTCAATCCGGGGCTTATCTGGCCCATGATCTGGCTGGATGCCATAGATCCCGGGATCATGTGCTGGGTGCTTCGAAAATTTGGTGTCTATGAATTTTATCGTAAACAGGCTGAAGAAAACCAAGACCAGGAGAAAAGGCTTTGAAAACAGCATTTGTCACAGGCGGCACAGGATTCCTATGCATAAATCTTGTGCAGCAGCTTATTGATAAGAAGGTTCAAATTGTTGTCTTTGATTTGAGCCCGTCAAAGGCAGAAATTTTCAAACATAGCAAGGTTCACCTGATTGAAGGTGATATTACCGACAGGCAGGCATGTGATCTTGCCATGCCGGAAAGCGTTGATGCTGTGTTTCATTTGGCAGGAAACACCAGCCACTGGAAATATGGAGATGATCTTCAGACAAGAATCAATGTAACCGGTACAAGAAATATAGTGGAAGCCGCACTTAAAAAAAACAAAACGGCTTATACATACCTCCAGTATTGCAGCATTCGGGTTTCAACCGGATACAATCACAGAACAATCTGATTCCACGGCTGAAGATTCCAGCATCAATTATTTTAGAACCAAATATCTTGCAGAGCTTGAAGTGCAAAAGGGCATTAAAATGGGGCTTGACGCCGTTATTCTCAATCCGGCCAATATTATCGGACCCCATGATTATTCGGGCTGGTCCAGGATGTTTTTTTTGATCGATAAGGGAAAACTTGCCGGCGCACCTCCCGGGTTCGCATCCTTCTGCCATGTTCATGAAGTTGCAAGAGCCCATATTTCAGCCGTTGAAAAAGGAAAATGCGGCCATAATTATTTTCTGGGGGGTGCTGATGCGACCTGGCTTGAGTTCACAAATGAAATCGGCAATATTCTGGGGAAAAAAACTCCAAATAAACCCATCCCTTCCTTTGTGTTAAAAACCATTGGGTATGTATCATCCCTCCTGTCCGGCATAACAGGCAAGGAACCCGACGTGACAGCAGAAAAAGCATTGCTTGTCAGCAGCGATCTTGTCTGTACATCAGATAAAGCAATCAGGGAATTAGGATTTTCACAGGTTCCCTTGAAAATCATGTTGGAGGACTGCCACACCTGGCTTGTAAAGGAGAAGCGGATCTAATCACATTTAATGAGTTCAGCATGAACAAAGGAGTAATAAAATTGGCAAAAAATTCTGATGGTGGCGGTTATAAGCATTCCAAAAGCTATCCATACTATGTGTTCATGCTCTTATTTATTTTGTTCATGTTCGACTATATTGACAGATTGGTGATCGTTTCTCTTTTTCCTTATCTTAAACAGGAATGGGGACTGACAGATATTGAGTGCGGCCTTTTTGTATCTGCCGTATACTGGGCTCAACTTGTTTTTGCCTTTCCCATTGCAGTGCTCATTGACAGGTGGAGCAGGAAAAAGAGCATCGGTCTTATGGCGGTATGCTGGAGTCTGGCAACCGCAGCCTGTGCCTTTACCAGAAATTTTACACAATTATTTATTGCCAGAACCGTCATCGGAGTAGGTGAAGCTGCCTATGCACCGGGAGGAGCAGCAATGATATCTGCACTGTTTCCTGAAAAGAGAAGGGCCATGATGATGGGAATATGGAATTCGGCAATTCCCCTTGGAAGCGCCATAGGTATCGCCCTTGGTGGATTTATAGCAGCCCGGTACGGATGGCGGCATGCTTTTGGAATAGTTGCATTGCCCGGCCTTTTAGTTGCACTGTTATTTTTTACAGTAAAAGACTATAAAACAGTCGAACTTATTAAAGATGATAATAATTCCCCTCAACCAACTGACATGAGAAAACGTGATATCATTAAAAAATTCATTAACACTCCGTCTCTGATATTTACCTATCTTGGATTCAGCGGTAATGTTTTTGTCACCACCTCTCTTTTAAGCTGGCTTCCCACATATTTTCATCGGGTTTATGATCTCCCATTGGAAAAGGCCAGCATAAAGGCGAGTATTGTTATGCTGCTGGCGGTAATAGGCGCCCCCCTTGGCGGGTATCTTGCCGATACCTGGCTTAAAAGAAGAAAA
>DAOWDR010000008.1 GCA_030638935.1 Desulfobacteraceae bacterium
CCCCCTGCTTGCCACAATCGGCATAGAAAAAGTTGTCAGTCCCCGATTGTCAGCAGTAAGTTCCATTCTCCAGAATGTCCGACAGGGAAAGGTTGTTTCCGATATTTCCATATTTGGAGAAAGAGGTGAATTCATTGAAGCCATTGGACTTGAAACCTCTGATATCACAAACCGGCCCTTAAAAAAGATCTCCTTTCCCAAAGGGGCGATCCTGGTCTGTATTATCCGAAACGGCCAGATAATTATCCCTTCGGGTGAAAGTGTTGTGGCTCCAGGGGATCGGATGATTCTCTTTGCCGTAAAACAGGCAGTAAAAAAACTTGAAAAACTTCTAACGGTCAAGTTAAATTTTTTCTGATGCGCTGGCCCTTTATTTCAAGGATTATCGGGATACTTCTTATTTTTCTGGGATTTGCCATGACAGCCCCCCTTTTGTGCAGCCTGTACTATGAAGATCTGGCCCAGGGGGGAATTGTCCGATCAATGGTCATTACCCTTGTGGCTGGCCTGATTCTGATGATTCTCTCAAAAAGATACGACAATGATTATATCAACCAGAAGGAAGGCATGACCGTTGTAGCCCTGGGCTGGGCTGCCATAGGGCTTTTCGGTGCCCTGCCTTTTTATTTTTCCCCTGAATTTACAAATTTCACAGATGCTTTTTTTGAATCAGTGTCTGGATTTACAACCACTGGTTCATCGGTGATGACCAATATTGAAGGTGCCGCCCCAAGTCTTTTATTCTGGCGCAGTTTCATCCAATGGCTGGGAGGCATGGGAATCATTGTTCTCTCACTTGCCATTCTTCCTTTTTTAGGGGTGGGAGGTATCCAGCTATACAAGGCCGAAGTACCAAGCCCTGTCCCGGACAAACTGACTCCCCGCCTCAGTGATTCCGCCAAAATCCTGTGGATGGTCTATGCCGGTATGACCCTGGTTGAAATCATTTTTCTTTTGGCCGGGGGCATGCCTGTGTTTGAGTCTGTCTGCCATGCACTCACCACTTTACCCACAGGCGGGTTCTCGCCCAAGAATGCCTCCATTG
The DNA here is from genome assembly GCA_030638935.1 of Desulfobacteraceae bacterium. Lineage (GTDB taxonomy): Bacteria > Desulfobacterota > Desulfobacteria > Desulfobacterales > Desulfobacteraceae > NBML01. Next base: position 1,046 of record DAOWDR010000008.1, read on the forward strand.
CCCATTATAATAATGCCTATTTTGATTATGTGATTGTGGTGTTCATGCTGCTTGCAGGCATAAATTTTTCCCTGCACTACCAGATGCTCAGGGGCAAGACCCTGGCTTTCTGGAAAGATGCCGAATGCCGGTTTTTCATCGGATTAACCCTGATCTGCACCCTTATCATCACCCTGGACATTTACACTGTATATGATTCCTTTAAGGACTCCTTCAGATATTCAATTTTTCAGGTAGCCTCCATCATCACCACCACGGGATTTGCAACGGCAGACTATGAAAAATTTCCAGGCCTGAGCCAGGTGATTATATTTATCTGCATGTTCATTGGCGCTTCGGCCGGGTCCACCGGGGGCGGGATGAAATGTGCCAGGATCATTGTCAGCTTCAAATATTGCTACAGGGAATTATTCAAACTCATCCACCCCAGAAGTATAAGCCACATAAAAATCAACAACACGGTCATTCCCGAGGATGTTTTGCGTTCCATCATGGGCTTTTTAGTCTTGTACCTGCTCTTATTTATCACGGCCAGCATTTTGCTGGCCGGTATGGGAATTGATATGTTAACGGCATTTGGGGCGGTTGCCTCCTGCATCGGAAATATCGGACCGGGATTTGGAACCGTGGGACCTAGTGAAAACTTTGCCCATTTGCCTGGTTTGGGCAAATGGCTTCTGGCCTGGTGCATGCTTCTGGGACGGCTGGAAATTTATACGGTGATTATTCTCTTTGTTCCTGAATTCTGGAAAAAATAAGACGGGTAAATCCTTGACTGGATTCCCAAAAAATTAAACCGCAGCATTGATCAGCTTGAGTTTTCTCCATAGAGCGGCCCGGCTTATGCCTAAAAGTTCAGCCGCCTTTGACTTATTGCCCCTGGTGATTTCAATGGCCTTGAGAATCTGGTTTTGTTCCATCTCACCAAGGGTCAGAAATTCTTGATTTTCAATGGAAGTAAAATCCAAAGTTTTTTCTCCAAATCGTTCAGGCAGATGGGACAATTCTATGGTTGTACCGTCGGCAAGTATCACGGCTCTTTCTATAATGTGTTTCAACTCGCGAACATTGCCTGGAAAAGGATATGACAAAAAGATAGAAATGACCTCATCGGAAAATGATTTAACCTTTTTTCTAAATTCTTTGTTTAGCTTATTCAAAAAATAATAGCATAACGGCAGGATATCATCCTTTCGTTCCACCAGGGAAGGCACAGCCATCTCAATTGCATTCAGCTTGCGATATAAATCTTTTTTAAATTTTCCTTGTTCAACTCTTTTTTTGAGATCTTGATGGGTCGCAACGATAAACCGAATGTCCATCAATGCCTTATCCGCATCTGTTGGGGGACTCGAAATTTTGTTATCTATTATTTTCATCATTTCTTGCTGGGTTTGCCCATTCATGGTTTCAAAATGATCCAGCAGGATGGTTCCCACAAACCCCTTTTGCATTGTCTTGCTCTTTTTACCACCATTGTGGACCCCGGGTTCCTCCAGGGAACCCAAAAGTTCATTAAAATGAAAATCATTGCTGAAACAGCCGCAGTTGAATGCCAGGAACCTCTGGCCTTTTCGATGGCTCAGGGTATGGATGGCCCTGGCAACCAATTCTTTCCCGGTTCCTGTTTCTCCCCGGATGATGATGGTACAGTCCAGTCCGGACAATCGTTCAATATTTTTCCGCAATCCCTGCATCCCGGGAGTCTCACCAATTATTTTCGGCAGATCACCAAAACTTCTGCCAATGGAATCAACATTGCCCCTTGGAGCCTGTTGATCAAGTCTTTGTCCTTTTTGGTCACCCAAAATTTCAATCTGACTTGAAGATGACGGCTTAATGAGAATTGGGTTCCCCTGGGAGTTCAATCCTTTTATCAGCTCCCAGAGATCACCCATTGAATCTTTTTCAAAATATTCGGAACCAGTGGTTTGGCTTTTTTTCTGTGTCTTTTCACTTCCGTAACCGGTTAAAAGGACAGTTTGGAGGTCAGGATTGATCTCTTTTAACCGGGTGATCGTAACCAGGCCATCCATATCCGGCATTTTTAAATCAACAATAGCCAGATCAATTTTTGTTGTCGATGCCAGTTCAATTGCCTGGGTACCCGAGGATGCCTTGATAGCCTCAAATCCCAACAAGGTCAGGCGCTGGGCCATTGAATTCAAGAGCCGTTCTTCATCATCCACCAACAAAATTTTTCTTACCAGGGTCATTTATTTTTTTTGGAACCTTTAATTTTTAATGCATCTTCATAATCGCCACCTTCAGCCATTCCAGCGGCAGCCATTGTCGTTTCAAGGGAGTTCAGAATCTTTCGAAAAATTCCCCAAAAACTTCCCATATCTTCTTTCTCAAAATAAGAGGAGTTGAGCGCTTCAGTTGCTTCTTTGAGTTTTTCATCCACATGGCCCGTCAATAGCATTGTCTTTATGACCGGGTCAATCTTTTTCAACCTGGTAATCAGAACCAAACCTTCCATATCCGGCATTCTTTGATCAACGATGGCCAGGTGTATCCGGTTGCTTTCCATAATTTCCAGGGCCTCTTTCCCGTTCAAGGCAGTCAACGGCTCATGGCCCTTTAATCTTATCCGGTCGGCAACGGTCTTCAGGAACCTGGGGTTATCATCCACAAGCAAAATATTGATTTTTCCCAATGAAAGATTGGCTAAAAAATCCCAGAAACCTGAAATATCCTCCTTATCAAAATAGGCAGAATTAAGCGCTTCGGTGGCATCTTTGAGTTTTTCATCCCCATGGCCCGTCAATAACAGTGTTTTGATATCAGGGGTAATGGCTTTAAGCTTGGTTATGACTACCAGTCCCTCCATCCCCGGCATTTCCTGATCCACCACTGCAACATGAATGGTTTGGTTGGATGCAATTTCCAGGGCCTGCTCTCCATTAGTTGCTTTAAAAACATGATATCCTTTAATTTCTGCTCTTTGGGCCATGGAATCAAGAAATTTTTCATTGTCATCTACCAGCAATATACTTACATTTTTTTTATTCATAATTCACCTTTTAAATTGCCCTGTAAAGGGAGTGCGAGGCTTGTCTTCTCGGATCAGGAATTGAATTTTAGTGGCCTGAACTTCCCAACAATCCTGATGCTGCAAGGGACAAAACCAAAATCTCCAATATGGCTATTCCTGCATAGATCCAGTCTTTTTTAGCGATATACCCTTTTACCAAAACCAGATAACAAAAAATAGTGAGCATGGCAAGAAAGGCAAACCCCAGATAATTTAAAAAATCCCCTGTTCCCAATAATGCCACCCATCCCCATCCATGGGGTGAATTGGTAATTGCAAGATATTCGGCCACGCCCTTGTCCCAGTTTCCCGTAATCAAAGAGATATCCACATGGGAAGGCATTACACCAAAAACATAAACAGCATAGGTTACAAATAACAATGCGAGTCCGATCCATACGCCGATCACCAGTATATTAGCATAGATGACCTGTTCATTTGAAGGCCTTGATGCCAAATTAGCTTGTGCAGTCATACGATTATTTCACTCCTAAATTAAGTGTAAATTCATAATACATCATCCCAACAGCCCGAGCCCCAGACCTTTATCCATTGCCTTTAGTCCTGCAAAAAGAAGCACTACAATGACAAAATACCGAATCATCTTGGGCTTGGCAATGGCAAGCAGGCGAACTCCCAGCAACGAGCCAAGCATTAAACCGACAATGGACGGAACCCCGATCAGGGGAATGACACATCCTCTGTTCATATATATCCAGGCGGCCGATGTGTCAGTAATGGACAGCAAAAATTTGCTGGTGGCGACGGAAACTTTCAGGGGTGCTCCCATCATAAGATTAAGTACAGGAACGTTGGCCCATCCTGCCCCCAACCCAAACATTCCTGCCACAAGTCCGATCAGAACAAACATGAACATGCTTAATATGGTTCTATGGGTTTTCCATTCCACATTTTCCCTGGCGCCCTCATCCCAATAGACACCGCCCAATCCCAGGGCCATACTAATGGCGTCCTGGTTTGTCACGACGGGTTTTTCAGAATTTTTGGAAAAAATCAGCAATGCGGCAATGCCCACGATGGTGGCCCCAAGGCAAACCTGAATAATATCCGGATTCAGTGCCGACAAATACAAACCAAGCATGGCTCCGATGATGGAAAATGTGGATGCTATCAAGGCCACGGGCAGTGCCAGACGAAGATTTGCCAGATTCCGGCGAAGCAGGCCAGGACCTGCGGCAAGCGCTCCTGCCAAGGCAACCATCAAACCGACTCCCCGGACAAAATCTATATGAAAGGGGAAAAAACCGCTGACCAGGGGAACGTAAAGCACACCTCCTCCAACACCGGCCATTACCGCCAATATACCAAGAACAAAGCAAAAGAAAAACAGGACGATGGGCCAATACCACCATGGCTTGTCACCACC
>DAOWDR010000325.1 GCA_030638935.1 Desulfobacteraceae bacterium
ATATTTTATCCTGTGCCTCAGCTATATTGTTTAACATCAGCATCTTTGAATTATAAACATTGGAAGCAAGATGACGTTTGAAATCATTGAAAAAAAGTTGGTTATTTTGGTATTTTCTTTTTGCCTCTTTTTTGGTGTGGGTTGCTCATAATGGAAAAATCGAACGCCAAACTTCGCAGGTTATTCATTGTATTGTCCCTTATGGCTGTCCTGTCGGTATCTATTGGAGGATATCTTTATTATTCAGTTTTAAAAATATCCCTGTTTGAGTCGACCCACAAAGAAGTCGAAGAACGAGTGAAAATTTTAAGAAATGAAATTGATTCATGTCTGACAGGGTCTCTCCTATCGATAAAATTTTTGGCTGGACTAAAACAAACGCAACAGGCCTTGTTGACCGGAGATGTAACTTCCCTTGCTGAGACCAATGTCGTTCTGGACCATTCTCGTGAAGTTAAAATGATATAACAGGAGTTAAAAATGTTATTAACCTGTCTCGGAATAATTTTTCTTTTTCTTGCCATTCTTCTTATCAATACAATGCTCTTTTCCTCCAGGCAATTAAAAGCAGAAAAAACCGAAATGGAAAAAGTGGAGACCCTTAACGCCGGCCAAAGGCTGTCAGAATCCATCAAGTTGAAAACTATTTCCAGTCAGGATGATTCCCAAATAATATCAAAGCCTTTTCTGGATCTTCACAACCTACTTGAAACATCATACCCGAAAATTCATAAGACCCTTAAAAAAAAGTGATCAACAAATATTCACTTTTATACAAATGGCAAGGCAAAAATTCAGAACTTGCACCAATGGGTTTTCTTGCCCATTCTGATGTGGTGCCTGTCGAGCCTGGAACAGAAAAAGACTGGGCATTTGATGCTTTCAGCGGTAAAATTGCCGAAGGCTTTGTATGGGACAGAGGTACCCTTGATATGAAAGGAACCCTCATGGCAGTCATGGAAGCAGTTGAAACCCTTCTCAATAAGGGCTTTTCGCCGGAAAGAACCCTTTACCTTGCATTTGGACATGATGAAGAGATCGGCGGCCAAAATGGTGCAGCGCAGATTGCAGCTCACCTGGAAAACCAGAACGTCCGGTTTTCCTATACATTGGATGAGGGCATGGTTGTTCTTGACCCGGATTTGTCTCCCACTAGAAAACTGCTGGGGGTTATCGGTGTTGCGGAAAAAGGGTATCTTACCCTGAAATTAAAGACAAGGGGTCAGGGAGGCCATTCCTCCTCACCTCCTTTGCGGACAGCAATCGGTACGCTCTGTAAGGCTGCAACCCGGCTTGAAAACAAACAGATGCCTGCAACGCTTGCAGGCCCGACAGGCTCCTTTTTCCGATATATCGGGCCTGACATGCCCTTTGGCAAAAAACTTCTCTTTGCCAACCAATGGATTTTCAAGCCATTGATTCTTTTAACTCTTAAAAAATCCAATACCACAAATGCAATGATTCGAACCACCCTGGCCCCAACAATGATACAGGGAGGGGTAAAAGAAAATATCATGCCCACCAGGGCTCATTTGCTTGTCAATTTCAGAATCCTGCCGGGCGACTCTGTTAAAAAGGTTGTCGAACATGTCAAAAAAGTTATTCATGATGATGCAATAGAGGTTGAAATCAGCCAGAACATCATTTCAGAGCCCCCGCCTATATCAAGCACCGATTCCAAGGGATTTTTTAATATCCGAAAAACCATTGCCCAGGTTTTTCCCGATGCCTCAGTCTCTCCCGGCCTTGTTATTGCTATGACAGACTCAAGGCATTACACAAACATAAGCGATAATTGCTACCGCTTTGCACCTTTTGTTTTCAGCCCCAAAGACATACCAAGGATTCATGGAACCAATGAGCGGGTTTCCATAGAAGGATATACCCGGGCAATCCAGTATTATATCCAGCTGATTAAGAATTGCGCAGGCAAAGAATAATTTTTTAAATAATAGGACAGGACAATGCCACAGAACAATCATGATATTTTGTTCACAGCACATCACCATGCACTCCTTTTTTCCAGTATTGCAGAATCAGTGATCCGTTGCCTGGAAGAAAAAAAAGGTGAAATACTGATAAGAAAAGCTGTCAGAGAATACGGGCAGCAGCGCGGAAAAAGGATGGCCCTGCGTGCCCAAAAAAACGGGCATGATTTAACCTTTGCCAACTATTTTGCCTATGGGGAATGGGAGGTCCCTAAAAATGAGATGGTTTTCAAACTAATAGAAAAAAACCCCCACGCACGGTTAAATGTATTCAAATGCCCCTGGTATGTGATCTGGGAAGAAAACAACCTTCTGGATTACGGTAAATACTTTTGCAGAGAAATTGATTCAGCCCTTGTCAGAGGCTTTAATCCAGGCCTTGAAATAAAAATCAATTCAACCCGGACCAATGACGGAGTGCCCTGTGATTTTATTTTTAAAGATGCCGGGCTTTCATTATTTAAAATGCTGGGGATTGCCTATAAAAAGAAAATCAGGCCGGGCAAAAAAGCCATAATGGACTGGGAATATCATACCGGCCACCTATACAAAACCCTTGGCGATGTGATCAGGCAGGACCTTGGAGACAAGGCAGATAAAATAATGGAAAATGCCTTGAATGACTTTTCCTCGGTTTTTTCCGAAAAGTATATTGCAGCCATTAAAAAATACCAGGAGACTGATTTTGAGAAACTGCCTTAACTGGAAAGCAGATACGAATTAACAAGGTTGACAAGTCCCCAGATAATAGGAGGATCAAAAAAAATTTCATGATTATCTTTGAACCGTCTCAAAACCGGTTCCTTTCTCAGTTGGTTGGCTCCGGAAAAATATAGAGATTGCTTCATATCCTTGGATGAAATCAAATTTTTGCCCATGGGGTCGATCTGGGCAATTGGATTTTCCCTTCTTCTTTTTTGCATCTGAAGATACCCCGACGAAAACGGGTAGGGGTTTGTCATGTAATTGTCACAGGGGAACTGGTTGCAGTCCCTTAGACAATATCTTTTATTGTTCATGGTCACACAGGTCAATATGGGGCAGGTATCACCCCGTATTCTCTTTTGTGTCGCTAACTTGAGATCTGCTTCATCACTTTTCCCGGCTCCGCAGCTGGTGCAAAGCCCAAGCAGATTCAATCTGCAGACATCACAATTTATTCCGCAGGCACCTGTCGGCATGATTTGGCCTCCGATCCGTAAATAATAGAAAAAACCTTTGTCAAATAAAGGGAACATGCCCTGCCAGGCCCTATTCCTTATAATTTTTTTGTACAAGCTGGGCCTTGTATTCATATTTTGGCAGGGACCCGGGTTTAACCAGTTCAACATCGGCGGAAAATATAAGTTTTTCCCGCAAAAGAGTCGCAAGTTTTATTGTAAGATCCTCAAGATTACCCGGATTCACACCATGTTCCACCTTAATTTTCATGGGTGGTTTCACCGATGGCAAAGGCGAATTTACACTGATCAAAATTTCACCGGTCACCTCCGGGACAAGTGAGCTAATAACATCCCGGATGGCCGAAGGATAGACATTCACCCCAGATACTATCATCATATCATCGGTTCTTCCCACGCATTTAATACTAAATCCCGTGCGTCCGCATGCGCATTTAGTTTGAGTTACAACAACATGATCCCGGGTCCTGAATCTCATCAAGGGTTGGCATTCCCGGTCCAGGGAGGTATAGATCAATTCGCCTTCGACTCCTTTTTGTATTTTGAGCGTCTCTCCTGTCACAGGGTCAATGATCTCTGCATGGCATGCACCTGCCCCCACAAAATGCATCCCGTTCTTGTTTTCACATTCCCCCCACATCAGGCCCAGCATGTCGCCGTTCCCCATGGTCTCCCGGACCACTGCACCAAAGGCATCTTCAACCTGTTTTCGAAGTTTCGGGATGCTGCCCCCGGGCTCGCCTCCAACCATAAATCCCTTAATGCCAAGGGATTGAGTGTCAATCCCCATTTTTTCACAATAATGAATGAGATAAAAAGGAAAAGAGGCAGTTGAAAGGATGAAATTGGCTCCAAGATTTTTAATGGCCCCCATGAGCCTGTCTGTGGCACCTACGCCCACAGGGATCAGCGTTGAACCAAGGTTTTCAATGGCTTCCCCATAGGATGCGGCAATAAAAAAGGTACCAATGGGAAGGGGAACGATGTGTTGGGGTCTCATGCCGCAGGTCCACATGGACCTGTTTGCGGTTTCCCGCCATACCAGACGGTCTTTTTTTGTCAGTCCGATATAGGTGGGAACACCTGTGGTACCGCTGGTGGAATAGACCCGGATGACATTTTCCATGGGGGTTGCCCCATGCCTGCCAAGGGGCTTTCCAAAGGCAAGACTGTCGCGAAGCTCCTGTTTTTCAGTAAAGGGGAGTTTTCTTAAGTCATCAACCCCTTTTATATCTTCAACTCCAATACCCCGGTGGGAGAACTTTTCTTTATAAAACGGCGAATTTTCCATGACATAGGCGAATTCTTTGGCCAGGGCCTTTGATTGAACAGCATGGAATTCATCCCTGCTCAATGTCTCCATCTTTTCATTCCAGTATTTTGGATCTTCTTTCATACCAATTCTCCTCCTTTAAAAATCACCTGCCCTTGTTCATAAAAAAACGATATGCCCCTGGGAAGCCAGATATGTTTCGAGCAAGGAGTCTAAAAGATTTTCGCCTCTATCTGGGTGGCAATTTCAGCGCTGGAGATTGTTCTAAAATACAACATCCTCCAGAAAAATTTTAAAACGATTGGTGATTATAAAAATAAGTATCCGGTAGTATTCAAGCAGCAAGAAATGGGCAAGTCTTTGTTATTGTAAATAATATTAGATTTCATGGAAAAACTCAATGTTTTCTTTCTTTTCTGCTTGGAAATAAAGGCATTGCTTAGCAGTAGTGTTGAACTATACAAACGCAAAAAGCCCTGACCGTTTGTGCCAATTATAGACTTGGTGATCAGGGCTTTTTGAAGAATAATATGGCGGCGTTCTACTCTCCCAAATTGCCTCTTTTGTAGTCACCATCGATGCTAAAGACCAAAACATATAATCAGGCCTTCCGTGTTCGAGATGGGTACGACGTTTTTTCCTTTTACATCGATTTTATTGCCAAGAATAGCGCTGACTCCGATAACCCCGGCACCCTCTACGATTAAACGGTGTTTTTCAAATAAATAACGAATCCCGTCTTTTATCTCATCCTCGGAAATAACCAGATGCTTATCCACTAATTTTTTCACCATTTGCAGGGTGAATTGGTTGTCAACACCAATACCCCCAGCAATGGTGTCTTTTTCTTCAACTTCAACGGGAACACCTGCTTTTCCATGGTTACCCGTGGAAAAGGTGATAACGCCTTTCTGTTTTTTCTGGGCACTCAGGCTTAAAATTTTATTGGCAGCCCCCCTTGACTTTAAAGGCTCCTGTTTTCTGGAGGCATTCAAGTTTATAGTGAATGTTTTTGGCACCCGTGATTTTTGCCAGATCAGAATCCATCAAAAGGGGAGTGTTTTTGATAATGTGCTTAATGCGACCATGGGCGCAATAGGCATCATGCAATGTAGGTATGTGGTTCATCTATTTAGTTCCTGTCATTTTTTATCACATTGCAAGGTTCGGCAAAAATAGAGCAATGCCGGGAAAGGCCATCAGTATGATGGTTGCGAGTATCAACCGGAGCTGGAGCATGAATATCAAGGAGGTTATCCTTCACCAGAATCCCCGTCAGTATATTGGTCACACTTTTGGACATGGACCACCCAAGAAGAGGCGTCTTTTTGGTAAAACCCGGTTCAAATGAATCCGAGATTATCTCCATTCCATCATCCCGGTCTCATGGTCAATCCTGCGTAATTCTTTCTCCGTCAAAATCAATACGCTCATGTTTACGACTCTTTAAGCATAGATTTTTTACATATATCCGCGATATTTTTTTCTCACCACGGCACTAAACACAAAATCGATCATGGTCATATAATCAAATACCGGCAGCCCGGTCTTATCCGCCACACCCTTTGCGTAGGGGGGCAGCAGGGAGCACTCCAACAAAATGGCCCCCATGTCTTTATGCTTTTTAAGCAGGGTCCCTGCTTTTTCCAGCACCTCGGCCTCAATTTTCTCTGAATCAAGGCTGCCTTTTTCATCCAGCACAGCTGATTTAAACTCCGGACTATTCTCTAGGCCGGCCACTACCAGTCCGTTTTTTTCCTTAATACCGATCGTTTCCAAAAATGGTTCGGTCAGATTCCTTTGACTGGCTGTGATAATTCCGATCTTCTGGTTTTCCGGGATAAGCTGCCGGATAAATGGAATCTGTAAAAGGCTGGATAAAAATACCGGCATATTCAAATCCTTTTTCAGCCGGTTCTGGTGCAGTGCCATAAACCCGCAATCCCCTGTAATGGCCCGAACACCATTGTCTTTTAAATCCCTTGCAGCGCAAAGCAGGGCCGGGTATATGCCTTTGTCGCCTCCTATTGCCTTTTTAACGGAAAACCCCACCACTTTTTTAAACCGGACCGGGAACGCATAGGATGTGGCATTGGCCACATCCCCCGGGATAAAAGGAATCGGAGAATCCAGCAAAAGAATGCCAATGGCTTCCCCGTAGGAAACCTGGTTGTTTTTTCGTTGGTAAATCATGCTTTCTCTCTTTTATTTTGCATGCTGATATCCTTTGATCAGGTCCACGACAAAAAAATGGACCTGCCTGCCTAACTGGGTAGACAGTTTCGGGGAATCGACCACCGGAGTGGTGCCGCATTATCTAAAGGCCACATCTCTCAAAAAAAGAGCAATCTGAGGAAAGAAGGCCAAAGCAACGGCCACACTTAAAAGAATAAATATAAATGGCGGTGTCCCTTTGACAACTTCAATATAGGGCCGTTTGAATATAGCAATTGCCGTGAAAATATCACAACCGAACGGCGGCGTTGCAGATCCAATAGCAACCTGAAGCGTAATGATCGTACCCACCAGCACAGGATCTAATCCCACATTATTCACCACAGGTGCAAAAATGGGAACCAGAATCAATATCACCACAATAGGATCAACAAACATACATCCGACGAAAAAGGCAACGGAGATAACAAAAAGAACGCCATATTGTCCCATCTCCGCAATACCGATCATCCCTAAAATCTGTTGGGGGACCTGTGCATAGGATAACACCCAGGCAAAGGCAGCCCCGGCGCCGACCAGTATAAAGACAACGGCTGTCACCAATCCGGTTGATAAAGCGGTTGCATAAAAGTCGGAAAATTTCATTGTTCTAAAAATAAAGCCCTCTAGCATGATTGCATATCCCACGCTTACCGCTGCGGCTTCTGTGGGGCTGAGTCGAACCGGAAACGGCGCCAAACACCGCACATGCACCGGCCGTACTCACGGCAAGACCCCCTTTGATATGTCCGACAAATGCCATCACCAGATCGATCAGTTTCTCAGCCGATTTGCCCCGGGTCATGATATCGGCCGAGAGGATAAACATGGGCACGGCAATGAGAGCTGCCGGACGAATCCCTGCCATCATCTGCTGGATCATGAACTGGGTTTGGGACAGGTCTCCGTCGTACAGCAGATAGATTCCTAATGTTGCCCCGGCAATCAATGGGATTTTCATTGGAAATCCAAACAGCAGTAAAACAATCATCAGCAAGAAGATGGAGAGCGCAAAATGCTTGTTCAAAAAATTTATCAAACTGAAACTTGTATCCAGGACAGTATTGGAATCGGTTTGCGCCACTATATTTCCCCGGTCATCTTTTACCACTGCCGTAATGGCGATGCTGCCGTCTGCAAAGGCGTTGATGTCAACCGCTTCAACCCCCCAGTTGCCGAGCTTATTAATCTTAGGCGTCTGCTCAATAATGGCTCCCTTCTCATCGGCTAGGGTGATGCTGAGCATTTGCCATGGCTCCACCCCTTCTGCAAAGCCGTATACAGAAAGGAGTGTTTCTTGGTCAATGTTCCAGGCTCTATTTTAAAGTAAACAGGAGAAGCAACTTTTGCAATTTCAGGGGTTTCATAGGCACGGTACATTCCGCCGAACTCATCGACAATGATCACATAAACATCCATTGGAATATCAATCGCTTTACGCATGCCTGATAAAATTGGAAGGGATACATCTGAAATGGGATTGATGGAATTGACACCCATTTTTTCAACCACTTTTCCACCGGCTGCGCTGCAGTATCCGCCAAAAACAGACCACTTGAAAAAGCATTCTTTGGGAATCACGCCTTCTTCTCTCATTTTATTGAGAATGGAGAGAACGCCTTCGTCATATACGAGAAATCCACGAAAGCCTGCTTCTATATTTCTCATGATATCTGCAATGTGAAGGGAAATGGCATCAGATCCCCTGAGCCGGAATGCCTGCATGACACCTTCTTTAGTAGACAATTCCTTGGAGCCTGTGTCCCAGGCTTTTCTATGCCCTGTGGTCATGACAACTTCGATTCCTGCATCCTTTGCCATCCTGGCCATATCTTTGAGTTCCTGAAGATCACAATAGGTTGAGCCCCCAACCGTAGCAACAGCTCTATGCACCACAACATTTCTCTTTTTCGCTTCATCAATCATGGCCGCCATGGTGGAGGCCCTTTCAACACCAGCGATTTCAATTCGCCATTGTGCCCCGTCGGGAAATGTTTTTTCCGATGCTTCCAGTGCATATCCGTCGCGCCCGGGGATTCCTTCTTTTTCCATGAAATCCCGTATGGTTTTTAATACTGCTGACATAGTAATTTTCCTTTTTTAAAATTAAATTCTTTTAATTGAGACCTCAGTAGATCATATTCTGATATCCTAAGAATACCGCCCATAAACACCTGGAT
>DAOWDR010000698.1 GCA_030638935.1 Desulfobacteraceae bacterium
ATTTACGGGGAAAAGGAAAACGGGGGTACCAACACCATTTATGTCTCTCCGGTTCCCTTTGACCAGCTCACCTTTGAAACGGGAAAAGGGCGCCCTCCAATGGAAAAGGTGGATGACATGATGGCAGACGGCAGCAACCTTGCCCGTGCCATGCTCATTGCCCCCATTGCCGGCGCAGTTGCGGCATTTGGAAAATTCTACAAAAGAATAAAGGAGGATGAATAATGTCTTCTGCCAATAAATCCAGGCAAATTGTCTATGGTGTCACACTTTTTTTTATCACCCTGACCGGGTTTGCTCAGATGCCGATATTTAAGCGGTATTATATTGCCGATATCCCGGGCTTAGGCTGGCTTGCCAAGTTTTATATCACCCATGCCATGCATTATATATTTGCAACAATTCTTATTGCACTTTGCGTCTATGCGGTGCTGGATTTTGCCTTGAATAAAAAAAAGTTTTTCAGGGTCACGGCTTCAGGCTTTGCAAAGGCTGTGATCCTCCTGGGCCTGATTGTTTCAGGTGGACTTATGGTGGTAAGGAACCTGCCCGGGGTATATTTTTCCCATACCCTGATTTATGTGATGGATCTTAGCCACATTGGTCTGTGCATGGTCCTGCTCATGACCAGTGCTTACACCCTGGTAAAAAAGAAAGCCTGGGTTAAATAAGGGTCCTATAAGGTTCCCGGAGTTCCCAGGGTTTTTTCCAGGAGCCGGTTAATACTGGTCACGTATTCCATGTTTTGGCAGGGCTTTGACAAATGATCAATATGGTTATCTTTTTGTTTTAGATATTTTATGGATTCTATAAATTCTATGTTTCCCGAGACAAAGAGTATGGGAATCAGTTTGTCTGTTTTGCGAATATGATTATAGACATCCTTTCCGTTAATATTTCCGGGGAGAATATAATCCAGGCTTACAAAATCATATTTTTTCCCATCAAATAACTCCATTGCCTCTTGACCATTATGGGCAATATCAACTTTGTGGTTACATGGATCCTGGGTTAATACCCGGTATAGTATATCTGAGATGGCGGGTTCATCTTCAACAAGCAGAATTTGTTTCTCAACCAGTGTTAATTCTTCCCGGATCTCAGTCCTTTCTTCTTTTGTCAGCTCTTTTTTAATAAGCGGCAGACAAATTGCTACCTTTGTTCCTGAACCAAAGGTTGAATCAGCCCAAATACGGCCCCTATGCTGTTCAATATATTTTTTAACATTGGCCATTCCATAACCGGTCCCCTTAATGCTATTTTCATAGGAGCCGGTTACATCCTTTGTTCCCTTTAAAGTGAATGAGGGGGCATAAATAGCCTTAAGATGTTCTTTGGGAATTCCGCAGCCATTGTCTTCAATTTCAATGCAAATTTCATTGTCCCGGCAAAAAGAGCTGATGATAATTTTCGGATGATCTGTTTTGCTTGTGGCGTGGATTGAATTCTGAATAAGGTTCACAAGCGCATGCTCAATCATCCCGGGGTCAGCAAGCAAGTCCGGTAGTTTAGCCATGTTTTTTTTTATCAAGTCAATGCCTTCGATCTCTTTTTTTAAAAGGCTTAGAATACGATCAATTCTTTCATTAAGGTTAAAAAATTTTTGATTTGGAGCCTGATCCTTGGCAAAGGCCACCAAATTTTTTGTTAGATTTTTTCCCCTCAATGTCTGGTCAAATATTAATTCCAGGGATTCTTTTGTCTCAGCATCCCGGCAGTCCATAAGTGATAGTTCTGCCGTACCCATAATAATGCCAAGAATATTATTGAAATCGTGGGCCATTTTTCCTGCGATTTGTCCGACCAGGGCCAGCTTTTTTTGTTCTTCCAGGGCTTTTTGGGCATTTATCTTCTCTGCTTCAGCCAGTTTTCGCTTGGAGATATCATGGGCCACAACCCTTGCCCCTATCAATTCTCCTTTGTCATAGATAAAATCGCCGGCTAAAATGGCGCATATTTCCCTGCCATCTTTTTTTAGGATATTTGCTTCAAAGGTGTCTGATTTTTTCTTTTTGGCAATAACAGTTTCAAGTCTCTGCTTTAGTTTTGTTTTACTCTTCCTGGTTAAAAGATCAAACTGATCCAGGGATAAAAACTCTTTTTTTGAGTAACCAAAATAAGAGCAAAGGACATCATTCACATGGGTAAATTTGCCTTTTATAAAATCAATCTCGCATATTCCTGCCGGGGCAGTGTTAAACAGTTGTCTGAATTTTTTTTCACTTTCCCTTAATAAATTTTCGGCATTTTCACGCACCTTGATTTCAAGTTCAAGTTGGGTGGTTCTTTTTTTAACCCTGGTTTCCAGGTTCTGGTTTGCCCTGCGTACCTTTTCCTTTTCCTCTGTCAAAAGCTGGGTTAAAAAAAATGCCCTGCGGTCATATAGTTCAATTGAATAGCAGGCAAGCATTCCGATAATATTGGCACTGATAAAAAAGAAATTGTTGTTGGTTATTATTGGCCATGGTGTCTGGGCTATGGCAATGGCTGCAATTTCATAAAGCAGGACAACCATCCATGCGCCCAATGAAGCCCAGATAAAACGTGCTCGAATGAAGGCGTAGCCAAAGATAAAAATCAAAATCAAGCCGGCATAGTAAGAATAACTTACGGGAGGGGGGGCAATGAGGATCATTATGATAATGCCGCCACCGGCAATGACGATGAGTCCTGCTAAAATCTGCTGGATCCACTGCTGCATTATTTTGAAACGGGAAAGAAAAAATACCAGTAGAATACTTGGACATACGATTAGATATCGGATTGCCCAGATAAAATATTTTTCATCGGGAAGGAGAATCGCATCAAGTACCCCGAAAATGGCGTAAATCAAACAGCCAAGAACCAGAGCGATGCGAATGTGTGCAAGTGAGTTTTTAAGGTATTCCTGTTGATAAATCCTCTCAAGATGCTTGATCGATCCTGAAAAATGCAGGGTGAAAGGGTTTAGGTGCATATGTTTAAAATCCAGCAGAAGATGGTAGGTTTTTGCCGGATTTGGATTATTTGTTTTAATGCCCATGGCTAATGATTTGTTCCAAAAAACTATCGGATCAGACCTATTTTTTTCATCTTATCCACCATCATCTCTTTGTTAAAGGGCTTGATCACATATCCGTCACATTTTCCCACGCAGGCTTTTACGGTCTCCATGTCAGAGTGGGAGGTAACCATGAGGATTTTTGCCTTTTCTTCTTCATCCAGTCCCTGTTCTTTTTCCATTTCCCGGATGGTAGTCAATACTTCAATGCCGCTGATGTCAGGCATGGACACATCCAGGGTTATCAGATCATATGGTTTCCATTCTTCAAGGGCTGTTTTTACCATGCTTAATGCTGTTTTTCCATCTTGAACCCCTTCACAGGAGCCAAAATCATTAATGATTTTCATCATTTTTTTCCGACTTACAATTTCATCCTCTACAACAAGAATTTTCATTCCGGCTTTCCTTAATATGCGAAAATAAAATTTTAAATTTTATTTTTCATTATTTGAGTTTATTTTTTGTTACTATGGGAGCAGCATATCATATTTTTTTAAAATTTTGAGTTAATTTTTTTCTTTTTTTTGGAGTAAGCAATGCAAGCCCCACCCCGGACAAAATTGCGGCAGATGCAATGAAAAGCCTTAAACTAAAGGCTTCTGACAGAAAAATTATCCCGCCAATACTTGCAATCACCGGCACTGTCAGCTGGACGCTTGCCGCCTGGGTGGG
>DAOWDR010000037.1 GCA_030638935.1 Desulfobacteraceae bacterium
ACGTAGGTAAAGGTGTTTACAGGTCCCCTGTGGTTGATAACCATCTGGCCTGTGTTGGTTGTGGGAATAAAGGTCTGCCCTAAGCTCAGTCCCAGGACAGGGGTACGCAAAGTTTTGATCCGGCTGTCCGTATGGATGGTCACAAGGGGAATATCCATTCCCATACGAAATGTTTCAAGGGCAAGGGAGGGGTAGGGGATCTGGTCCATCATCATGAGCAATGGCACCTGGCGTACTGTACCGGAATCATCTGTCATTACATTAAAGAATCCCTCACTGGCTGCAGTGGACACGGATTCAATATTTAAAATAGCCCTATAGGCCGGGATAAGTGAGAGAGATGCAAAGGTTGCGGTTTCAGGAACAAGTTGAATCCGAGCCGAAGGAAAGGGGGTCTGGGTATCAGACTTGAGACCGTCATTTTTAAGCTGAAAGGCATACCCCAGGATTACCAGGCTTTGTGCCACTGCATTTCCAAAGGCAATATCATGATCCAGGGCCGGGGACTCCATCATATCCCTAAACAACTCTTTTGGGATACGCTCTTTTAATATTGGTTTCAATTTTTCCAGATATCGTGTGGGTGAGGTTCGGTCTGCTTCGGGAAATACAATATCAAATCCAATGGCCCGGGCACCGCTGTTGTGTATGGCCAGGGTCAGGTCGGCCAGTACATCTCTTGGCCAGGGCCATTGCCCCACATGTTTTAAGCTTTTTTCATCAATATCAACAATGACAACCTCTTTGGAAATGGGCTGGGGCCCCCTGATCCGGAACATGATATCCATGATCTTATTGTCCAGGCCTGACAAAATTACAGGTTTTTGGTTGCCAAAGGAATAAAACATAAGACAGGATAGAAAAATCAATAAAGATCCAATGGAAAAAGGTGAGGTGACATGACTTTTATTGAGTTTCATTTGGTTTTTATGCGCATAATTTAAAGTTTATCGATTAAAGTTTATCGATTAAAGTTTATCGATCACCTGCAAAAACACCCTGGTAGGTGGTGGTGGAGATGGTGGCGGAAAAATTGCCGCCGATACCTTGGGCCCCCTGAACTCCGCTGGTTATAGTGTTGCCAAAATAAGTTCCACTGACCCGGGATGAAGAAGCGGTGGTTATGGTGCCCTCAAAACCCTGGGAGGTAACATCCCCCATTGAACTGGTAACAGGAAGGCTGATTTCATCAAAGGAAATGGTGCCTGTTACAGGTAAGGTGGCACCAGAATAAAAGTCAATGGTCAGGTTGGTCTGCCCGTTTGTCAAAATGCTCATTTGATTGGAAGCGTCAAATTTTACCCCCTGGGCATCACCTGTGTAAGTTGCACTAAACGGGGTCGATGCAGCGTCTGTTATTATATTGTTCACCACCGATGCAGGGGTCTGTTCCCCTGCAACCCAGAAAGCGCCGGGAACATGGACATGATAGTCTTTCCCGGTCCCGGGCTCTTTATAGGCGATTTCCCAGTATCCCCAATTGGTATTATCGGATAATTGGGTCTCCATGGAGGAAACCATGAAATTTCCATGACTTTTTAGACTTGTACTGCCCGATGCGTTAGAAATCACATTGGTCCCGCCCAGGACAGCTGCTATCATGTCATCTGATATGTAAACAGATTTGTTTTGGTCTCCCCCAAGGGTCAGTAAATCTATCTGGTTGCTGGACCCGAGAAAATCACCTCCTGACAGGGTGCCGGAAAAAATACCATTGTCTTTGTTTATCAATATTTCAAAATCCGATGAATCGGAATTGTTAAAGGCCACCCTGTCTGTGTCGGGGTTGCTCATGTCTTCTCCCACCCCGGTAAAAAAGCCATTCCAGGTGGCAATGCCCGAGTTGGGATTGGCAGCCTTGGTGTCAACCAATACGGCCATGGTATCGGACCAGGCCCTTTGGGTGGTTTGGTCCTGGACATTGATATCATATCCTTCTATAACCATGCCGGCAGCTTCCTGGCTGGTCCCATAGATATGGCCGAATGTTTCAGACCCTGTCATGGTTTCAATCTGTGTATCATTATAATTGTCAGTACCCAGCACATGGATATTGACAATTTCACCGGTATCAGTGACCTGGCCAAAGCCAAATCCATGTGTGGTATTACTGGGATGATAGGGATCATCATCAACGGCAAGAATGCGTTTATTGTCCCAGTTGACAAAGACCTTCATATTGTCCTGGGTCTCATTCTCATTATCCGTGAGTATTCCCGAATAGGTCCAGAGTCCGGTTGCGGGGACGGCAGTGGCACGATCACCTATAAACCCCATGTCCTTGAGCAGGGCAAGTATATTTTTTTCATCTTCGGAAATTATTAGTGTTGTTTTGACATCATTGATAGGACTGTCGGGACTATTGATTGGGTTCTCGGGGGGAATAAATGGACTTTCAGAGGGGGCTGGCGAGCCTCCCATTTCCGAAGCGGTTAATTGATCTTCCGGATCAGTTTCACCCTCGGTCTCCTCTGCATTGGTGGCCAGTTCCCCTTCCATTTCCTGGAGGGCGGTTTCATCCAATTTTTCAGGTTTTTCCGGGGCCTGGGCAGCATTTTTTACTGTGGTCCCGTATCCGGGCCTGTCAATATCCACGCTGCCCTTTGAATTGGCCACATAGATACCTTTTCCTCCCTGGAATACAACTATTAAAGATTCCCCTTTGACAAAGCCTGCATACATGGAGCCTCTGATGCCAATGGTGGCAGCCGGGGCTTCGGTTATAAAATTTTGGGGTGCATCCCGGGTGATCGCCCCCCCCATTACCCGGAAGCTGCCGGCTTTGATCTTTGTTTTAATGCCGGAATTGGGATCACCTGATTCCCAATGGTATTCCTTGAGGATCATTTCCGTGTTTCTGCCCAGGGTAATAAGGGTGTTGTCCTTGAACATCAATTGGATTCTGCCCTGGGTTGTTTTAATGGTATCCTGGAGAAAAACAGGGGACTTGAGCGCCAGGGACCTGGAATTGGAATCAGATTTAATGGCAACAGCTTTTCCCCTGAGGGCCACAACTTTTCCAACGGTTTTATCCGAGGAAAAAACAATTGTGGGGGAACCTGCCAAAATGAGGGCTGTCAAAAGGGCCATTACCAGGATATTAAATAATCGCTGTTTCATATTCCTCCCAATTAAAATCGATATTCCATAGAAGAATTAAGAATATTTTTGGTGTATTCATATAAATCTATATTGGACTGGGATTTGGTATACTGATATCCAAGGGTAAGGGAAATGCTTTGGCGTTGGTCAAAAGATTTCCAGAGCCTTTTTTTCAGGCCGCATCCGGCATAGTGGATATTGTCCTTTCTGGGTTTGTCAAACAGGTCTGCTATTCCGTCGTATCGGGTATGGAAGTAATCATAGGAGCCAAAGACAGTAAATCCATTGGAAAGCTCCCGGCTAAAGTAAAGCTTAAGTTTGTAACGGTTGTAGCTGTATTCATTATCTGCAGCATTTTCATGCTCATAACCCAGGGAGGTGTCACACCAAACCCCTTTGGCCAGGAAAGCTGTATCAACTGCAAGGAGGATGTTATCGGAATTTTTATCTGAGTTTATTTCATAGGTTTTATTTTTATAGGCTAACATGGGAGACAGGACAAAAGAGGGGGAAAACATATACCGGTAAAAGGTTTTTGTCCCCAGGGAACTAGAATATTTTGATTCCTTAAGGTCCAGGTAATCTGCCGTGAATAAAAGGCCTGTGATCCCTTTCCCTTTTAAATATTCAGGCCCGGATTCAATGTCAAGGTAGAGGGTGTCCAGATCGCTTTCTTTCCCATACAAGGCTTTGTATGCACCAACATTGGTCTGCCATGCAAAATTTGAATAGGAAAAAATATAGGTATGATTCAGGTCGGCAATACCCAGAAAAATTGTATCCTGGGTTTTTTCGGCAGATTTTCCGGTCAGGGTTACTTCGCCTATAACTGTGGAGATAATATTATTGGCAGGACTTGCCCATACATTGTCATTCAAGTCAAAACCCAGAGAAAGGGTGCCCCAAAAAAAATGTTTCTGCTCGGTCTGGTCAATATAGGCTAAAAACTTTTCAATATTCTGCTTGACGGCCAAGGGGGGATCTGTGAGCAATACCTGGTTGCAGTATTTTCGGGCCATGTCGTTCATCCCGAGTTTCTGAAAGGTTCTTGCCATTTCAAGCTTTACACGAAGGTCTCCCGGCTTGATAATCAAGGCCCTTTCATAGGTCATGATGGCAATTTCATAACTATGGATTTCAAATGCAGCACGTCCCAGGTGAAAATTAACTTTGTAATTACCAGGGGCCAGGTCAAACGCCTTTAACAGGGCTTCATAGGCTTGGAGATATTCCCGGGATTGAAAAGCGTCAATTCCCTGTTCTAGGTAATCGTCAAAAGGGGCTGAATTCGCAGATATCGCCTGGGTTCCTGAAAATTCAAAGCAAAAAAAGAATATCAGGATGAATAATCTGATTTTAACCATACATGGCCTCAGATGGATTTAGGTTTAAATGTGTTAAGGGATTAAATAATTATAATCCTATCACGAAACACGGATCGCCTGTGAAGAAGAAATCCAAGTATACAGGTTGATCATCGTTTTGCAGGGGGGGGGGTGAAAAGAAAAAAAACCGACAGGAGACTGTTTCCTGTCGGTTTTTTTAAAGATTCAATAAGACAAATTTTTTGTTTATTGGTTTTTTTTCTGATTTGGTTTTTTAGGCTGATAGGAACACAGGGGTTCTTCTTCAAGATAATTGCCCGTTGCGTCATAGGCCCGGGCCCGGCATCCGCCGCAGACATTTTTGTATTCACAGATGCCACATTTATTTTCAAGGTTATTAAAATCCCTGAGTTCATTAAACACGGTTGAATTTTCCCAGACATCCTTAAAGGTCTGTTTGGTAATGTCGCCACAGGTCACATCCAAAAATCCACAGGTCTGAACCCGGCCCACATGGGAGATAAAACAAAAGCCGGTACCTGCAAGGCAGCCTCTTGTAACAGCATCTAATCCATGGGTTTCAAAGGTGACTTTTTTGCCCTCTGCTTTTGCCCGTTGGCGTAAAATTCTATAATAGTGGGGGGCACAGGTGGCTTTGAGCTGAAGGCTGGTTTTATCCTGCTGGTCATAGAACCAGTTTAAGGTCTCTTCATACTCTTTGGAATCAATGGCAGAGTCTGCAATATATTTACCCCGGCCAGTGGGTACCAAAAGAAAAATATGGTGGGCTACTGCCCCTAATTGTTCAGCCAGGCTTAAAATTTTTGGGATCTCTTCAAGATTGGTTTTGGTAATGACTGTGTTGATTTGAAATTCCAGACCTGCAGCCTTGGCAATTTTTATACCCCGGATGGAGTCATTAAAGGCATTTTTAAGTCCCCGGAAATCATCATGGCTTTGTGGGGTGGACCCGTCGAGACTGACGCTGATCCGTTTTATTCCGCAGGTTTTCAGGCGTTCAGCTATTTTTGGAGTGATCAGGGTGCCATTGGGTGCCATGACCATGCGAAGACCTATTTTAGCGCCATAGGCAGCAATGTCAAATATATCATCCCGGAGCAGGGGCTCACCACCGGTTAGGATGATGATGGGGGTACCCACCTCACGGATCTGGTCCAAAAGCTTGAATGAGGCCTTGGTATCCAGTTCATTGTCATAGGGATGGTCTTCTGCAAAGGCCCTGCAATGTTTACAGTTAAGATTGCATCTCCTGGTGGTTTCCCAGGCAACCAGCCGGATGGTATTGGCATTACCCAGCCCGGGTTTGCCACCTGAATTTCCGGGCGTTTCATGGGGAGACCCTGGCGTTCCGTGTGAATGGGGGTTCATTATGAGTTCAACTCCCTTGCAACATCAATGGCTGAATAGGTTAATATGAGATCTGCTCCGGCCCGTTTGATGGAAATCAGGGTTTCCATGATCAACTCCTTTGCATCCACCCAGCCCATCATTTCTCCGGCTTTCATTATGCTGTATTCGCCGCTGACATTGTAGGCGGCAATGGGAAGATCAATTTCCTGCTTGAGTCTATAGATAATATCCAGGTAGGAAAGAGCTGGCTTTACCATGATGATGTCGGCGCCTTCTTCAATATCCATGGTGGCTTCCCGAATGGCCTCAAGACCATTGGCCGGATCCATCTGATAGGTTTTTCTGTCTCCGAACTGGGGCGCAGATTCAGCTGCCTGGCGGAAAGGTCCGTAAAAGGCAGAGGAATACTTTACTGCATAGGACATGATGGGGATATGGGAAAAATTTTCTTCATCAAGGGTCTGGCGTATTTCACCCACCCGTCCGTCCATCATGTCCGAGGGGGCAACCATGTCGGCACCGGCCTTTACATGGGAAAGGGCGGTACGGGCCAGAAGATCCAGGGAAGCATCATTGTCAATGATCCCCTTGTCCACGACACCGCAGTGGCCGTGGTCCATGTATCCGCACAGACAGACATCGGTGATGACCGTGATATCCGGCACTTTTTCCTTGACCTCCTGGATGGCTTTCTGGACAATGGAATCAGAGGCATAGGCCCGGGTTGCAAGGCCATCTTTTTTGTCGGGTATCCCAAAAAGAATAATGGCAGGAAGCCCGGCTTCTTTGGCTTTTTTTGCAGTTTCAACAATATGATCACAGGACATCTGGAAATGGCCCGGCATTGAATCAATGGGTTTTTTAACTGACTTGCCTTCAATGGCAAACAAAGGAAGAATTAAATCGTCCCGGGACAGCTTGGTTTCCCTGACCATCCTTCTGAAATTCGGGTTTGCCCGCAACCTTCTACCCCTGGCATCTGGAAAGAGCATTATTTTTTCTCCTTTTTGGTATCTACCTTTCTTATTTCTTCATCGGTGAGATAGCATGCAGGATCTGAATCCCATGGGTCGTTGGCCACGGATTCCGCTCTTGCCCGAAAATTGCCGGCACAGATATCCAGCCAGCGGCACTGGGCGCACCTTCCCTTGACATGCTTTTTCTTTTCCTTCATTTTCATTAAAAATTCATTTTCAGGATCTACCCAGATTTCGGAAAAGGGTTTGTCCTTGATGTTCCCCAGGGTTTTTTCCCGCCAGAATTGATCCGGGTGGACCTGGCCGTCCCATGAGATACAACCGATGCCCCTTCCTGAATTGTTGCCCTCATTCATTTCAAGAAGTTCCAAAACTTCGGCAGCCCGTTCAGGGTTTTCACCCAGGAGTCGCTGGTATAAATAGGGACCGTCGGCATGGTTATCCACGGTGAGAACTTCTTTAGGCATATTTCGATCGTGGAGGTCACGGGTTCTGTCCATGATCAGGTCAAGTACTTTACGGGTCTCTTCATGGGAGAGATCTTCTTTTGCAATTTCAGATCCCCTGCCAGAGTAGACCAGGTGGTAAAAACAGGCCCTGGGTATGTTCTTTTTTTCAAGAATGTCAAAAATTCCCGGGATATCCTGGACATTCCGCTTGTTGATGGTAAACCTCAGTCCTACTTTGATGCCGGCTTCCTGGCAGTTGTCAATGGCTTCCATGGCACGTTTAAATGATCCTTTGACCCCTCGAAACTTGTCATGGGTGGGTTCAAGGCCGTCCAGGCTGATTCCCACATAGGAAAGGCCGATCTCTTTCAATGCCCTTGCTTTTTCCTTTGTGATCAGGGTTCCGTTTGTGGAAATTACAGCTCTCATGCCCTTGGAAACAGCATATTGTGCATATTCCAGAAGCCTGGGATGGACAAGGGGTTCACCCCCGGAAAAGAGCAGAACCGGTACACCAAAATCTGCAAGGTCATCAATCATGGCAAGGCTCTGTTCGTGGTTCAGCTCATTGTCATAGGAAATGTCTTCAGACTTTGCATAACAGTGGACACATTTTAAATTACATCTTCGGGTCATGTTCCAGACCACCACCGGTTTTTTGTCTATTGAAAACTGCAGAAGATGGGAGGGCAGTTGTCCGGAGTCTCTTGAGTACCTGAGGGTGTCAGACGGTTCAACAGTTGCGCAATAAAGCTTTGAAATTCCAATCATCTTATTTCTTTCCTGATAAGTTCGTTAAGGTATGTTTCATGGTCAATGAGAGCCGCTTTAGAGAGGAAAAATCTGTTTTTTTCCGTTTTTTCCCGGATCAGATTAAACCCGTCATAAAAATCATCATAGAGTTTTGATAAAATTTCTTCACTGGTGGCATTATGGTCAATGAATTGCTGGATGATAAAATCGATGGCATCCTCCTCAAAAACAATGTTTAAATCATAACTTTTGGATACCTCAACTTCAATTTCTTTCACCGAGTCGTGGAAGCGTTTGATTTGCTTGACCGCATCCTCTACTTCCATCACATTTCCGGTATAATACTGGGCTACCATTTTACAGCGAATTTCAGAAAGGGTGAGTCCATGGCGTATGGAAAAAACCTTCCAATTCTCTTTGATATATTCTGTAATATATTTTTTATATTCACTTTTTGCCAGAAAGTGCTGTTGTTCCAACTCCTTACTCTTGTTTCCGGATATCAAATCTTCCATTTGTCCAATGGGATTATCCAGAACCTTTTGGGTCACGGTAAAGGTTGAAATTTTGTTTGAAGGCAGCTTTTCTTCAAAGGCAAGAAGAGATTCTTCCACCACACTGACAAGTCCTCTGGCACCTGTATTTTCAACGGCAGCCCTCTGGGCAAGAATTTTTAAGGCAGTGTCGGTAAAAACAATATCAATACCATAGGCAGCAAAGTCCAGCTTTTTGCTTAAAATGACCGGGTTGTTGGGCATTTTAAGGATGGCATAAAGGTCGGCTTCACTCAGGGTGTCAAGGACGCACCGTACCGGAACCCGTCCAATAAATTCAGACTCAAATCCATATTCCACCAGATCTTCTGCCCTGGCCTGCTTTAAAAGATCAATCTCTTTATGGGGTTTGGCAAGATTTGAACCAAAGCCGATATTCTGTTTGTTCATGCGCTTTTTGATCACATCTGTAAGACCTGTAAAAGCACCGCTTAAAATAAAAAGAATATTAGCTGTGTTTACACGGCGCTGGCTCCTCTTGCCTGTTCTTTGAAAGGATTCAAGTTCCTGCATCATGGAAACAGGATCATGGGGAACCTTGAGATCCACCTCTGTTTCTTCCATGGGTTTTAAAAGTGCTCTCTGTACTCCGGTCCTGGACACCTGGGCACCAATGACATTGGGACTTGCCGCAATTTTGTCAATTTCATCCACATAGACAATGCCCCGTTCGGCTTTTTCCAAGCGGTAATCGGCTGCATGAAGGAGTCGAACCAGCACATTCTCAACATCCTCACCCACATAACCTGCTTCTGTTAAAGTTGTCGCATCGGCA
>DAOWDR010000015.1 GCA_030638935.1 Desulfobacteraceae bacterium
GGCTAAAAATCCGCTGAACAGGGGCAGTGTATAATAGACCATACCGGCCTTGGACGGACCCAGGGTGACAATGGCCTGATTCCAGAGCACAAAGGCACAAAGGGAAGCAAATATCCCCACATAGAGAATGGCGGGTATGGTGGTTTGATTCAATAAATTGCCCTGGACCGCTACCTGGCCCTGTTCCCATACAAAAAACGGCAATAAAAATAAAAGTCCCATTACAAAACAGGTGAATTGAAGGGTATAAACACTGATCCCTGTGGGTTTACGTTTTAACAAAAGACTGTACACAGCAAAAAGAATAGAGGCTGCCAGCATCCACAGATCACCGATGGCAAAAGAGATATTCAGCAGGGTGGACAGAGCCCCCTTGGTGATGAGAAACACAACCCCTGTAAAAACCAGAAGAATACCCATCCCTTTTTTAAGGGTAAGGTATTCTTTGAACAGAATTCTTGAAAAAAGCATAATAAAAACAGGGAAGGTAATGGCAATCAGGGACAGGTTCATGGCCGTGGTGGTGTGGCCGGCAACGTAGATAAATGTATTAAAGCAGGTGATACCTATAAATGAGGTGATACAAAAATAAACCAGGTGCTGCCTTATTATGGGCCATTCCCGGATAAGGCCCCTGACGGCAAAGGGGGCAAAAACAAGGACTGCGGTCATCCACCGGAAAAAGGCAAGACTGACAGGGGGAATATTATCACTCAACCCCCTTGCAACTATAAAATTTCCTGACCAGATGGCAGTGGCGCCAAGGGCAAATAAATATCCTGTTGCAATGGAATGATGATAAGGTTTCTCTGCCATAACCCTCCTCCTTTTTTAAGGTTTCATCTGTTATGTAAAATTTTGGCCCTAAAAAAAAGATACAGATTATAGAAAAAAAAGGGGGTACAGATAACAAAACTTTTCAGATCATATTTTTTCTGAATCCAGCTGGGCCAAAGATCCGGTTATCATTATTGGGGAGGCATCGATATTTTCTGCGGACATCATAGAAACAACACGTTCAAATGAACTTTCAATCATTAATTGCTCCCAATTTTCCAATTTGGAAAACCGGGCGGTGAACTGTTCCTGGAGAAGCGGAGGAACTGTATTGAGTATTGCTTTCCCGTTTTCCGTAAGTTCAATATTTGTTTTCCGTTTATCATCTAGACTTCTCTTTCGTGTAATATAGCCCCTGTTTTCAAGACGTTTTGTAATATCCGTCACCGTTGCCTGGCTCAGGCTGACATTTTTTGAAAGTTGGGTCACGGAAATTTTATCCTGGCTGGATATTGACTGCAGGGTAATAAGCTGGGGCCCTGTCAACCCGAATTTTTTTTTCAGATTAATTGAATGCCGGTCTATGGCTTGAATAATTTTCCGAAGTGATATCAAAAAATTTCTGCACCGCTCATCATTTGTATTGTTCATCATCAACCTTTTTATGCCGTCAACCCTAGGGTTTATTAAAAAACAATTAATCCATCGGATACTATACTTTTTATTGCATGGAAAATAATGCCTTACATGCAATAAGTCAATACTAATAAAGAATTAGTGAAGATGTAGATTTGACAAATTAGTTAGTGTCCGATATATCATCTATAAAAAATCAACTAATTACTAATATAAAGAATTGATTTATCCATGAAAAATGTTTTAACTTTAATTTTCAAACGCTGGGGAGCAAGCCTGATAACCATATTTGTTATCTCGCTTATTATCTTTATTGGTGTTGAACTGCTGCCCGGGGACGTGGCCGAGACCGTTCTGGGCCAGTCTGCCACACCTGAGACGGTGGAAGCTTTTAGAAAAGAGCTTAAACTGGATTTACCGCCCCATATCCGATATGGTTCATGGCTAAATGATTTTGTCCATGGCGATTTTGGCAATTCCCTGGCCAATGGCAGGCCTGTTTCCGAATTGATCGGCTGGCGGCTTTCCAACACCCTGTTTCTGGCCTTAACAACTGCTGTGATTGCTATCCCCCTGGCAATTTTTTTAGGCATGCTTGCGGCATTTTATCGAAATACTTTTTTTGACAAATTGATCTCAACCACCACCCTTTCTTTTATTTCTTTCCCTGAATTTTTTATAGCCTATATACTGATCAGTCTTTTGTCTGTAAAATTAAATATTTTTCCAAGCCTGGCAATTATTGATAAAAACATGGATTTTACCAGTAAACTTTATGCAATTTTACTGCCTTCCCTGACACTCACCTGTGTAGTAACGGCGCACATGATGCGGCAGACAAGGGCTGCCATTATCAATGTGCTGGCCAGTGCATATATTGAAATGGCCCAGATAAAAGGTATAACCCGGCTGAGAATCATTTATCATCATGCCTTTCCCAATTCCCTGTCACCGGTGATCAATGTGGTTGCCGTGAACCTGGCATATCTTATTGTTGGAGTTGTCATTGTTGAAGTGGTGTTTGTATATCCGGGACTTGGGCAGCTTTTGGTTGATTCAGTGGCCAAAAGGGATCTTCCTGTGGTCCAGGCTTCAGGACTGATTTTTTCCATTGCCTATATTTTTCTAAATCTTACGGCTGATATCCTGTCCATGCTTTCCAACCCAAAACTACGACAATCCAAAATATAAAAGGGGGATGATACTATGATTAAATTATTACAACAATCCCCTCTTTCAGCCAGAATCGGCATGGGCATTGTTATACTGAATATATTGGTGGCTGTTTTTGCACCCCTGATCGCACCCTACGGAGAAACCAGTGTGGTCGGGGATGTATGGGAAAGCTTTTCCACCAAATTTTATTTTGGCACCGACCACATAGGAAGAGATCTTTTTACCCGTATGGTCTTTGGTGCAAGAAATACCATAGCCCTTGCATTTATCACCACTATTTTATCATTTTTATTTGGATCATTTTTAGGCTTTATTGCCGCTGTTAAAGGCGGCTGGACCGACCAGGCAATAAGCAGGCTAGTTGATATCATCATGGCATTTCCAACCCTGATTTTTGCTCTGATGATTTTATCCGTTCTGGGATCATCCATCATAACTTTGATTTTTACCATAGCTGTTTTAGATTCCACACGGGTCTATAGATTATCCAGGGCTGTTGCCATGGATATTGAAGTGATGGAATTTGTGGAAGCGGCCAGACTGAGAGGAGAGGGGCTTTTGTGGATCATACGACAGGAAATTTTACCCAATGCCATGCCCCCGCTAATTGCAGAATTCGGCCTGAGGTTCTGTTTTGTATTCCTGTTTATAGCCTCTTTAAGTTTTCTGGGACTCGGCCTGCAGCCTCCATTATCAGACTGGGGAGGAATGGTCAGGGAAAATGCCGGGGCCATCACCTTCGGCATATATATCCCTCTGGTCCCGGCTGCTGCAATCGCATTGTTAACAGTTGGCGTCAATTTAATTGTTGACTGGTTTTTACATTTATCCAGCGGGCTCCATGATTAAGAAAGGAAGACCACATGAGGAAAATTAGATGAACAATCTGCTTGAAATAAAAAATTTGCATATCGAGGCCTTTTACGAAGATAGCTGGCAGCCCATTGTCCGTGACATCAGCCTTAACCTGAAAAGAGGAGAAGTTCTTGGACTCATAGGTGAATCAGGTGCCGGCAAATCCACCATCGGCCTGGCTGCCATGGGGTACACACGCCAGGGGTGCAGACTTGCATCCGGCTCCATAAACCTTGAAGGGATTGAATTATTTAATGCCTCTGAGGAAGATTTAAGGCTGGTAAGGGGATCAAAGATTGCCTATGTGGCCCAGAGTGCGGCGGCTTCATTTAACCCGTCACACCGTGTCATAAAACAATATGTGGAAGCACCGGTCCACCATGGAATAATGAGCTATAAAAAGGCTGAAAAAGAAGCCATCAAGATCTATAGACGGCTCTTTTTACCCACACCTGAAAAAATAGGATACAGGTATCCCCATGAACTGTCAGGCGGCCAGCTCCAGAGAGCCATGGTGGCCATGGCCATGTCCTGCAAACCGGATATCATTGTTTTTGACGAACCCACAACTGCCCTGGATGTCACCACCCAGATCGAAGTTCTGGCTGCTGTCAAGGAAATTACGGAAAAAATGAACAAAGCCGCCCTGTATATTACCCATGACCTGGCTGTTGTGGCCCAGGTTGCCCACAGGATTATGGTATTAAAAAACGGCCGGCTTGTGGAAGAGGGTGAAACCAGAAAACTGATTAAAAATCCAAAAGAAAAATATACCAGGGAATTATTAAATGTCAGAACACTGAGGGAAGAAAAAAATATCACTGATAAAATGGACGTTATCCTCAGGGTCAAAGATGTAGAGGCAACCTATACAGGACATGATAAGGTACTTGAAAAAATCGACCTGATTGTCAGAAGAGGCAGAACCGTTGCCCTGGTAGGAGAATCAGGAAGCGGGAAAAGCACCCTGGCACGGGTCATTACAGGCCTTCTTCCCGCCATCAATGGCAGCATAGAGTTTCTTGGAAAAAAACTTCCCCGCAAATTGGAAAAACGAAAAAAAGAAGATCTGAGACGAATGCAGATGATATATCAGATGCCGGATACAGCACTAAACCCTAAACAGACGGTCAGAAAAGTCATTGGCAGGCCCCTCCAGTTTTACTTTGGGATCAGGGGTAAAAAAGCTGAAGATCGAATCAGGGAGCTGTTAAGAAAGATAGAACTTGATCCGGATATTTATATTGACCGTTTGACCACTGAACTTTCAGGCGGGGAGAAACAGCGGATCTGTATTGCCCGGGCTCTTGCAGCCGAGCCGGACCTGATCATCTGCGACGAAGTCACTTCAGCTTTGGATCAGCTAGTGGCAGAAGGAATACTGGACCTTTTGCAGGATCTGCAGAATAAAACAAACATGTCTTACCTGTTTATCACCCATGACCTTGCAACGGTCAAGGCAATTGCAGATAAGATTGTTATAATGCTGGAAGGAAAAATCATCGAACAGGGTGAAAAAAAGAAAGTCTTGTCCCCGCCCCACCATGAATATACGGACAAGCTTTTGGCCTCTGTTCCTGAAATGGACCCGGACTGGCTGGACAACCTTTTGGAAAACCGTTCCTCAACATTCATCTGATTCAATCACAAAAACCTCTAACTTTATCAGGAGAAAAGAATATGACTGACCTATCATTTTTAACACAAATGTTTAATCAAAAAAAAATCTCCCGGAGACAGTTTATTGCCGGCGCATCAGCCCTGGGGCTGACCGCCGCCCTGTCACCTACTTTTCTTGCCGGTAATGCCATGGCAGCCACCCCTCAAAAAGGCGGAACTTTCAGGCAGGCAATGACCGGGGGTGCCACCTCGGATTCCCTTGATCCGGCAACCCTTTTTGCCAGCCAGAACATTAATGTCAGCACTCAATTAAGCAATTGCCTTGTGGAAATTGATCATAATTTCAAACCGGTTCCCGAATTGGCTGAATCCTGGGGCGCATCGGCAGATGCGAAAGTCTGGACCTTTAAACTCCGTAAAGGAGTTGAATTTCACAACGGCAAATCCATGACAGCCGAAGATGTAATTTTTTCCATCAACCACCACAGGGGTGAGGAATCAAAATCTGCAGCCAAACCCTACTTAAAAAGTATAAAAAATATTAAATCCGACGGAAAACATATTGTCGTGTTTGAGCTTGACCAGGGCAGCGCTGATTTTCCTTTTATCATGGGAGATTACCATTTAAGGATTTGTCCCGACGGAACCAAAGGTAAAGACTGGGATAAAGGAATCGGTACCGGCGGGTATATGCTGGAAGACTGGGAACCCGGTGTCCGTGCCCTGACAAAGAAAAATCCCAACTATTGGAGAACAGACCGGGCTCATTTTAATGAGATTGA
>DAOWDR010000654.1 GCA_030638935.1 Desulfobacteraceae bacterium
GTTTTTTCTTCCATTTCGATCATCTGGAGAAAGGCCGTTGTGCTGAACCCTTCGATTGCCCCTTTTGGATCGGATCGCAGGCAGTTCCGGATTTCCGTCAGAACAGTCGGCATCTCCAGCGGTTTTTCAAAAATGGCGCCCAGATTGATACCCGGCACCGAACCCTGGAATTTAGATGCTGGATGCCAGGTCATCAAAAACAGGCCCATATTCGGTTCACGTCTGTGAATGGCCTTTAAAAACTGGATACAGTCCATGTCCGGTATGCTCAGGTCTACTGCGATCACATGTATTTTTATGAATTTTATGAGTTCAAGGGCTATCTTGCCGTTTTCGGCCGTGAGCACATCGTACTGGCCCGTGGCATTCACTGCTGCTGCAAACACACTTAATACTTCCGGATCATCATCGACAATGAGTATTTTATGTCCGTGGGAAGATGCGGCTTCGGGTGTCTTGGCCCAATGGCGATTTTGGTGGTATTGTTCGACCCCTTCCTGCAGAGCCTTTTTAAGCACATCGGGCTTGCAGGGCTTGATCAGGAACCTGAAGATTTTACCCCCGTTCAGGGCCTTGAGAGAAGCATCCAGTTTGCCATGGCCGGTAAGCATGACAATTACGCTGTCGGGGTCTATTTTTTTTGCCTTTTCCACAAACTGGAACCCGTTCATGCCAACCATATGGAGGCCAGTGATGATAACGGCGTAGGGCCCCTTTTCCGCCACTGCGTTGAGTCCCTCCCGGCCACCTTGGGTGATATCAATATCAAATATTTTATTCAGGCGTCGTTGCGTGACCTCCATTAAGGCGAGATCTTCGTCAACGAACAAAATTCTATCCATCTGATCGCTAAACCCCGTATAAAACTGGCTCCGGCACCTTGAGTTCGCTGGATTGAATCTCGGCGGCGGTGGCATTAAAACTTATATCTAATAATGTGCTCTCTATACCATGCCATGGAAGATAGTAAAATGCTTTTTGTTGGAGGAGTTTAATAAAAAGTTGACCGAGCTTTAATGGTATTATGTGTGATGATGGCCAGTACAAATGCACTGAGTATATCCTTATCAAATATTCTCCCCTTGGAAATTGATACGTTTAAAGTTTGAAAAAATATTTCGAAGCATTTATGGGATAATAAATTTTAGAGGATTGGATAATTTTCAATTCCCTTTATACTGTGATCCACTAATGGCTTGAAACGCCAGTACACACCATCTGTAGGCAGGAATACTGAGACAGGTCATAGACATAATAATCGTTTTTTAAAACCCGGATTCCATCAGAAAACATCTAACTCTGTCTACAGTTTTTCGAGTCAAATAAATACTTTATTCTGAATCTACTGCTTACCTTTTTCGAGCATTGCACGGACCTAACAGCCAGATTCCGCTCAGATAGGAACTAACCACTGATTACCCGAACTTGGGCAAACTGACGGTGCCCGTCCAAAGATCCGTGAAATCCAAACCCGCTCTGCTTTGCACCCACCCAGGGAGCATCACCCCCGCCGCCAACCCCCTGGTTGATGCCAACCATACCGGCTTCCATGCGGGTGGCGGTTTTCTTTGCAGCTTTCTTCCCGAATATAACTGCCCCAAGCCCATAGCAACTGTTATTGGCCCGAGATACAGCCTCATCTATTGTTTTGAACCGGCTGATGGCCACCACCGGGCCGAAGGTTTCGTCATTTTCCATAATCATATCCGTGGTCATTCCGGTAATGACGGTGGGCTGAATATATGGCAACACCTGATCTGAGCCTCCCAGAAGGATATTGGCCCCCTTTATTTCCGCATCTTTTATATGTTGAACGACCTTCTCATGCTGAGCTTTGTTGACAATGGGACCTATATTGACTCCAGGCATATTCCATGGTCCAGTCCGGTACTGGGACGCAATTTTTGTAACCTCGGATTCAAAGTGATCTGCAATCTTTTCGTCTACATAAATCCGCTCAGTTGAAATGCACATCTGACCGGCATTTTCAAAGGCGCTTGCAACGGCAAACCGGGCAGCAGCATTAATGTCAGCGTCTTCAAGTACAATCATAGGATCGTTGCCGCCCAGTTCCATGATCAGTCGTTTGAGATCTTTTGAAGCTCTGGCCATTATTTCCTTTCCAACGGCTTGGGAACCGGTGAATGCAATCAGGTTGACCTGGCTTTCCACAAGTATTTTTCCCTGTTCTCCGCACCCGTGGATAATTTGAAGCACATTGGGAGGTAGAACACGGTTCAGGATTTCAACAAATAAATCCGCCACCAGGGGGGTCTCTTCCGAGGGTTTGAACACCACGGTATTTCCTGCCATCAGGGCTGGTACAATGAGGTTGTTTGCCATGGCCAGTGGATAATTCCAGGGAGATATCACCGCTGCAACCCCCAGGGGTCTGTATTCAATAGTTGTACCTCTACCTGCGGACCTGGGACACAAAGCCTTTTTCGCCTCTCCGGCAATATATGGACCGCCGTGTACAGTGCCGCTGGTTTCCCCGCCTGCACGCTGGATATCCTTGCCCATCTCCCTGGACATGAGTTGGGCAAGTTCCTGAATATGTGGCTCAGCCCCTGACCAGGCCTTTTCAATAAACGCCAGTCTGCCGTCCAGTCCCAGTCCATACCAGTTTGAAGATGCCTTGTACGCCTGAGTAACTATATTCTTGATTTCGTCCGGGCTGGATACATGCACCTCTCCCAGTTTTTCGTTATTCAATGGATCATATGATTTAAGTATTACATCCATGTTTTGATGTCCTTTTTATTAATTGAACTTTGCTAAATAAATTGTTTGATCATGGTGTCGGTGAATTCATCAAGATTATCAAGGGTAACACCATAGCGTTCTTTTGCCTGCCGGGCATGGGCCAAGAGCCTTGGGTCTTCAAAATCCTTAAGCTTTGAAAATATACCTGTCCGCTGGCCGATTCTGTACATCATCTGATCTTGGGCTGCCATGTTCAAGAATTGTTTGATTGGTGTTGTCATCATATCTTTGGCACGGGGCAGCCTTCCGTCTACCTCCTGGAAAAGATTAAGAATATGGTCACTTTTTATCTGACTTGTGATCCCGTCAAGATGTTCAAGGAACAAGAGAAGTTCCCTGGCTGTCTCCACATCGTTGAGAGGGGAAAAGCTGCCGTCTTTCACATCTTTGGCAAGTTCGCTGAAATCTGTGACAGCCAGGGTTCTGATTCGAATAAAATCCGGATTAATCTGATTCAAGGCATCTGCGGTCTCAAGGGCATTGGCTTTTGAATATTCAGTTCCCCCGAGCCCGGGCATGAAATACTCGGACAGTTCAATGCCGACACGCTTGATGCACTGGCCCGCCTTGATATGGGTCTTTTTGTCTACCCCCTTTTTTACGAAGGCAAGGACATCATCTGCCGCCGACTCCATTCCAATATGGACCCGGTTAAGACCGGCAGAGGCAAGTCGTCCCATATCGTCATCACTGATGCGGGCGATGGTGTGTGACCTTGCATAGGATGTGATTCTATGGATCTCAGGAAATTGCTCACGCAAGTGGGTCAAAATATCCACGAGATCATCCGGCTTGACGATCAGGGTATTGGCATCCTGTAAAAACACAGAGGTCATCCCGTCTCTGTACCAGTTAACAGCAGAGTGGAATGAGGCCAGATCGTCTTTGGGCATGGTATGCATCATAGTCGTTAATGCCTGTGGCCCGGCATCCTTGATTTGGTCAATATGCCTTTTAATCATGTCAATGTCCTGCTTGACATCTTTCACAGACCGTATGCTGAACCTTTGGCCCTTGTATAGTCCGCAGAACTTACACCGGTTCCACGGGCAGTTCCGTGTGACTCTGAGCATCAAACTGCCCGCTTCGCTGGGCGGCCGGATAGGGCCAATTTCAAGCCCCTGATAGCTTTTTTCTTTTTTCATCATATCTCGCTCAAATCATATCTGTCCATCAGTAGATAAACACAGTTATTAAAATTTTTTATCTTTCCCAACCATTGATAATGGTCTCGGTCGCTGTTCTGAAAGCAGATGGACCACCCTTTACCCTTGCAGTAATTTGCCCCCCCACAAGAAATGAAAAAAATGTGTAGGCAGCGTCTTTATCTGCACCGCTGTATATCAAAGAACCTTCTTTACGCCCCTGCTTGAAAGCCGTTGCAAAAATTTCAATAGTTGCCTGGAGTGTTTTTTCAAGAATTCTGCACGAGGCCGGTTCCAATGTGTGCATATCCGAACTGATCATGCCAACAAGACATAGCTTCCCGTTGGTTAATCCCTCTGCAAACACACCTGCAAGAAGCCTAAGCTTTTCCGGTGCATTGCCGGAGCCGTCAACAATGGTTTGATAATGGGCTCCATAGGTAGAATCACACCGTGACAGAAGTGCATCCACCATATCTTTTTTCTGGGGGAAATGGTAATGAATGCTGGCCTTTCGGATGCCTACAGCGTCGCTGATGTGTTTATAGCTCATGGCATTGAGACCGACCCTCTGAATCAAGTCTTCTGCCACATCCAATATGTTCGTTTTTGTATCAGTCATGGCAACAACCTACCAGAAGGTAGGTCAAATGTCAATTCTCCTATTTTTACCATAGAACAAGA
Organism: Desulfobacteraceae bacterium; assembly: GCA_030638935.1. Lineage (GTDB taxonomy): Bacteria > Desulfobacterota > Desulfobacteria > Desulfobacterales > Desulfobacteraceae > NBML01. The sequence goes on from DAOWDR010000654.1 coordinate 4,596, forward strand.
TAAAAATTTTAATTTCTGAATTGTGTGATTCACTATATCCTTTCCTGGAGAAGAAGGCCTAGTATAGAGCAAGGCTGTTCTATTTGACCCTAATCCTTGGGAAGATAATCCTCACGAACCGGGGAAAAAACCTCAATGGCTACAGAATCTTCCATCACCTCGGCCCTGTGCTCCACATTTCCGGGTATGGACCAGCTGTCACCGGATTCAACCAGAACCCCCTCTTGGTCAATGTACAGGGTCATTTTGCCTGAAACCATGAAACCTGTCTGTTCATGGGGATGTGAATGTGCCGGGAGTTTGCTCCCTTTTTTTAGATGAAATCGGCTTAAAAGTCTCTTTTCCCCATATACCAGGGTTTTCATTTCAATACCCTCAACCGGACTTAAAAACCCATTATCACTGTGCTTTGCAAACATTTATACTTCCTTTATTACAAGTGAATATTTAAGGGATATTTTGACAAAATTATCCAAAATTGCAATACTGTTTAGTTATTAATTTTATTATTAAAGGTATCAATGAATTCCAACACCCCCATGATCCTGGCACCGGCCGGGAATACCAACTCATTTTTGGCTGCCATTGCCGCAGGCACAGACGCCATTTATTGTGGATTAAAAATATTTTCCGCCCGGATGGAAGCTGATAATTTCAGTATTGAAGAGCTGAGCCGATTAGCAGCTTTAGCACATTCCAAACAGATCAAGCTTTATATTGCATTCAACTCAATCATAAAGGAATCAGAGCAGGAAAAAGTTTTTAAAATATTGACCAAGCTTTGTCGGTTTGTCAAGTTTGACGCCTTGATTGTCCAGGACCTTGCCATGATTCCCCTGGCAAAAAAGGCGGGTTTTAAAAAAGAGTTCCATGTATCAACCCTGGGAAATTGCACCTTCCCAAAAGGTCTTGGGGCTGCCAAAAAGGCGGGGTTCTCCAGGGTGGTGTTGCCAAGGGAATTCAACATAGATGAAATTAAAGAGATGGCCCAAAACACACCCGACGATATGGCTCTTGAAGTCTTTATCCATGGTGCTTTGTGCTATTCGATTTCAGGCCGGTGTTATTGGAGTTCATGGTTTGGCGGAAAAAGTGCCTTGCGGGGCCGGTGTGTCCAGCCCTGTCGTCGAATATATGAACAAAAAGATAAAAAGAAACGCCACTTTTCCTGCATGGATTTTTCAGCAGATGTACTGGTCAAGGTATTAAAACAAATTCCGAAGGTCACCACCTGGAAAATTGAAGGCAGAAAGAAAAGCCCCCACTATGTGTATTATACAGTCAAAGCCTATAAGCTGCTCAGGGACGACCCCGCACAAAAAAAGCAAGCCCTGTCCTACCTGGATTATGCCATGGGAAGGCAGTTTTCCCATTATAATCTTTTGTCCCAAAGGGTTCAAAACCCCCTGGACCATACCTCGGAAACAGGATCAGGTCTATTTTTAGGAAGGGTGAAAAATCCTGGTGAACCCTATTTTAATACCCAGGAAGAACTTTTCAGTGGTGACCTGTTAAGGATAGGGTATGAAGAAAATGAGTTCCACGACATCCAGAAAGTTACCAGGGCAATCCCCAAAAAGGGGAAATTTTATCTATCCAAACGGTCCAAGTTTAAAATAAAAAAAGGGACTCCTGTTTTTATCATTGACCGGAGGGGACCAGAACTTGCGTCATTGATAAAAGGACTGGAATCAGAACTTGAAAGAATCGAAAAAATCCAGGTACGACCGGTTTTGGACTCCCCTGTTTCAAGGGTCAGGCCGGCAAAACAGACCTCTTCCAAAAAGAAACCTGTTGAATTACTTGTATCCAGGGGAAAACACAATCCCAACAAAAACTATTCCGGTAACCACCGTGGGGATACCGGAATGTGGATCTCATCCAATGCCTATGGAAATAAGCCACCGGGCAGAACATGGTTATGGCTGGACCCCCTGGTGTTTCCCGGAGAAGAAAACATCTGTCGCAGCTATGTGGACAAGGCCGTTAAAAAGGGAACAAAAAACTTTGTTCTAAATGCATTCTGGCAGATAGGCCTCTTTAAAAATCCCAAAAACCTGAATCTCTGGGCCGGACCCTTTTGCAATATCACAAACTCCATGACAGTCAACCTGATGAAAGCCCATGGATTTTCAGGTGCCATTGTCAGTCCGGAGCTGGACAAAGAGACCTTTCTTTCCCTGCCCGGAACCTCGGATCTGCCCCTGGGAGTTGTTACCCATGCCAATTGGCCCCTGGCAGTGTCCCGGATTATCTCACCAGACCTTACACCGGGCCAGATGTTCCAAAGCCCAAAAGGGGAAGGCGCCTGGGTCAGCAAATCAAATAATATTTACTATACATATCCCAACTGGCCCCTGGATCTGTCTGCCCAAAAAGAGGAGCTGCAAAAAGCCGGATATTCTGTTTTTGTATCCCTAAGGGAAAACATTCCCAAAAGTGTTAAAATAAAATCTCGGCCAGGGCTGTGGAACTGGAATTTAAAACTGTTATAAATCTCATACTGCCCGGATCTTAAGGTTTGATGTAAATTTCCCCCCTGTATCTTATTTAAGGGATATGGTGCAGTGGGGACCTGTAATCAAAAGATTATTGGTAACGGTGGACTGAATATGCTCCATTTTACTGCCCAAAAGAATCTCCTTGATAATGCCGTGGCCATATGCCCCCAAAACAATCAGAGAATCATGGGGAACCTCGTAGAGCATGGTTTCAAACTTATTGTTCCCATAAAAATGCCATTGACTTACATATTGATCGATCAGGGATTCCAGGCCGCTTTTCCCTATAATCTCCCTGTAATGTTCTTCCCCGTTTTTTTCCATCAGGGTATAAATATTCAGGGGCAGACCCGATGCCATTGCAGTTTTCAACCCTAGATTCAGGGCATTCATGGCATTTTCAGATCCGCCGAAAAAAACCGAAATACTGTTCCAGGGTTTGAACACAGGGCTTGGAATCAGCACTGGAAAGGTGGCGTGTTTAATTATCCGCCGAACTTTGGGCCCGATATGCCCAAGCCCGATCTTTGAAGACAAATCACTCACCGACCTAGGGCAGCATAGGTAATCAAAATTTGTTGAAATATCTGGCAGGGTGGATGCGGTATAATTTTTAGGTTCATAGTACATGGGTTTGAGACCCATCTCTTCAAGCAATTCTTCTGCGTGTACTTTAGCTGTTTTAGGATCATTCAAATAAGAATTATCCAAATCAACCTGGACCGCATCATTGGAAAAATACAATAAAAATTTATCACTTTTCGGTATATAGACAACAGGATATGCATTAATGGTTTTGCAAAAATACAAAGACTGAAGAAATGTTTCCCTCCCAAAGGGGGTGTTCCTGAAAATGTGAAGCAATTTATAGTTCATAATCTCTCCTTTATCTTTACAACATTACTGAATATTGGTCTGCATGATCAATTCCCTGCGGTAGAGATCCAATACCCTGGTTTTTGCGATCATACCGACAAACCGGTCATTTTCAACCACCGGGATACTGTCCATATTATTTAAATCCATATAATCAAGCACATCCTGGAGATCATCCTCCAGGGAGGCTGTGACCACTTCTGCATCCATGACCTGGTTGAGAAACACCATGTCATACATTCCCGGTTCCAGGGCATATTTACGGATGGCGCTCAATTGAATCAACCCTTTATAAACTTTCGTTTCATCTTCAACCACCGGAAAATAATTCTGTTTTGACAATTTGATGATATCAATGAAATCCCGGAACACCATATTTTCAGAGAGACTGGTATAATCAGTTTCAATGAGTTCATTCAGACTCAGGTCGGAAAGAATCCTGGCATCGGTCCCCGGTCTCATGAACTGCCCCCTCTCAATAAGATCCTTTAGATAAAAGGAAGCAGGTTCAATATAATGACTCATGGTGGATGATATGGAAGAAACCAGAATCAAAGGAAGAATGGCTTCATATCCACCGGTGATCTCCACTATCAGAAAAATACCGGTCAAAGGTGCCTGCATGACTCCGCTGATGAGCCCGGCCATACCCAGGAGGGCATAGGCACCTTCACTGGCAGTGCCGGCAGAGGGAATCAAAAAGAATAAAGCTTTATGAAATACAACCCCTGTGAGACTGCCGATGATCAGGCAGGGGGCAAAGATTCCGCCGGACCCTCCCCAGCCAAGGGTCATGGCCGTGGCAAATATCTTTGCAAATATGGCCACAAAGGTCAGAAAAATACCCATGGAAAAACTGCCTGAAATCATGGACTGAATAAAATGATATCCTTCTCCTAGTACCAAAGGCATAAAGATTCCCATGAGACCGACTGTACACCCGCCAATGATGGCCCGTCCCCATAATGGGAGAAAAGTTTTTTTGGCAATCCCCCCGATTTTTCTTAAGCTTTTTGTAAATAAAACTGAGATTAAGGCTGTAAAAATAGCCAGGCAAAGGCTGGGTAAGATATCGGCAAACATCATATTAAAGGGCTGATGATTGAAAAGCACCTGTTCCGGAATAATGGCCTGGCTGACCTGGGCCCCTGCCACGGCTGCAATGGCAATGGGAATAATATTGACAAATTTCCACTCGCCAAGGAGTACTTCTATGGAAAAAACCAAGCCTGCAATGGGGGCATTAAAAATGGCGGAAATGGCACCGGCTGTCCCGCACCCCACAAGGGTGATCCTCTGGCGGTCGTTTAATACAAGAAATTTGGCGATATTGGACCCAATGGCAGACCCGCTCATGACAACCGGGGCTTCCGGCCCTGCCGACCCTCCGCTTGCAATGGTCAAAAAACTGGAGATCAATCTGGAATAACTGGACCGAAGGCGAAGCAGTCCGCCATGCCGGGATACCGCATAGATGACCTCGGGCACACCGTGCCCTGCCCCTTCCCTGGAAATTTTTTCAAGATACAGGGAGGAAACAAGTGCCCCCATGGCCGGCAAAACAAATGCCCACCAATATTGCCGAAAAGGATGAAGCCATTCAATTACAGATTCAAGGGAAAGCCGCAGGGCAACAGCCGCAAGTCCGCTGCAAATACCGGCAATGGAGCCGGCAACAATCAAAAGCAGACGATCATCCAGCCGGAAAAGCCTGTAATAAATCGTTTTATAGGTATTTTTAATGGTTTGCATTCTACCGTGCCAATCCCCTAGGCCTTAAAATGCATTCAAGGCTTGGAGAACTTCAATCTTCTCAACCAAGATCTTCGGGTCCGGCCGGGATTTTAGAAACCGGGTAAAGGATTTATCCCGCAAACAAAAGGACAGGGAAGACAATAGCTGTAGATGAAGTTTCAGATCAGGGCATAGGATAAAGAAAAGGATATTTACGGGCTGCTGGTCCAAGGCATTGTAGTCAACGGGATCCTCAAGAAAACAAACCGCAACCAGAGGCTCATTCAAATAACCCAGCTGGACCCTGGGATGGGGAATGGCGATGCCGTTCCCAATGCCGGTGGAAAGGGCCTGTTCCCGTTCAATTAAACGATCTAAAAGATCAGCCTTAAAATCCTCTGGCAGCTTTGAAATTTTTTCCAGGCAAGCTTTTAAAACACTTGTCACATCATTTCCCCGGATATCAAAATAAGCACCTCCGTTCTGCACAGCACTGGATAAAGGAATGATAGTTTCGCTA
>DAOWDR010000160.1 GCA_030638935.1 Desulfobacteraceae bacterium
ACTACCCTTTAAGCCGGATGGTCATGGCAGCCAAAGCCAATGATCTTCTTGCCATTGATGCCCCCTACGGCGATTTTAAGAATGTCAAAGGACTTGAACATTCTGCAGCCATGGCCGCTGCCATTGGCTGCGACGGGAAATGGGTGATCCATCCGGATCAGATTGACACAGTAAACAGGGTATTTACACCATCAAAGGAAGAGATAAAACGGGCAAAAAAGATCCTTGATCTTTTCAAGGAAGACGGGCCAGCCGCAAAAAGAGCCATTGCTATTGATGGTAAGATGGTTGACCAGGCAACCCTGCGCCTTGCAAAGCAGTTATGGGAGCAGTCGGTTTATCTGGGACTTGTATAACCATGTATATCCAAAATCTGCGATGTATCAGTCAGCATTTTTGTTATACACATTCCAAATAGGAGGCCATGAGGTTTTCATCGGTTGGCTTCAAGCTTGGTCAGATCCTCCACTCCCGCTATATCAGAAAGCATCCTGGCATAGGTCCTAAGATCCTTCTGAACAGGGGCAAGCTCCTGCCTGAATTGCTTTTTGGTTTCCTCTGACTCTAAGGAGCCTTCCAGCAATATGCCATGCCATTTTGAGGTAAATGGCCGGACAATCTGGTTCAGAATCACAACGGCGATTTTTGTAAATTCAATGCACTCCCTGCCGTATTTTTTAATGGTATTCCGGGTCAAGCCAAACAGGGAATGGATGCTTTTAAGGGCTGCGGCCTCGTCTCCTTCCCGGGGCAGAAGGGTCTGGGTGGTTACCCGGGTGATCATCTCCACATAAAGTTCCCATGCAGCGTCCCGGTCTGCTGTTTTCGGGATGAATTCCATTTCCAGAAACTTAAGATTTATTTTCAGGGAGTCCATCTCCCATTGGTTCAGCCAGTTTTTCCAATTCATCATATTCTCCTTTCTACATTGATTGTCAAATCGTACTCCCTTGGGGCTTTTCATACACAAATTCAGGATGAACCGGTTTCATCAGGCTCTCGATATGGATGCAGCACAGAGAGAAACTCAAGGATAGGGGCAGGAACAAGATCAGGTTGCTTATTATCATTTTAAAGGTACCCCCATTCAAATAACCCAGTTCTTCAGAGAGTGCCCCAATAAAAATAGTCTGAATCAGATAGGAGAGGAAAAAGATGAAGGCCATGCCCGTAAAAACGCCAAGAATCGCTTTGGCCAAAACGATGTCAAATTGTCTGCGGGTAGCTGTTCTGGGGATTATGGCCGTTCCCCAGCGGACCACTCCGAAAAAAAGAATATAACCCAGGAGGAAAAACAGATCCGATATTTCGGTTTTTGAATCGAATCCGCTGAACCCTTCGCCAAAACTAAGAAACAATATAACCCCCAGGATAAAGGGGCCTGATACGGCACTTGCCGTTTCAACTATCAGGGCCTGGATGCGCCTGGGCTGGAATTTTATGGGAAAGACCCGTTGGGTGCCAAGGATATTGTTCACATAACCTAGGCCAAGGAGAGCAAAAAACATGTCCTCGTCTATCCATGTGTCAACGTCAAGATCACTTGCTTCAAAAATGCCGATCATTATTGCGGTAATGATAAAACCCAATACACCATATATCAGCCCTGTGGCCCGTATTTTCCATCCCCTTTTGGGGTAGACCAGTTTTGACAGCTTAACCGCCAGGGAGAGCTTGAGCATTGTCTTAAGTTTTTTGGGCCGAAGATTCAGGCCCTGCGCCTTTAACCTTCCGAGCAGGGCATATCCCAAAAGCCGGGTCGTAACATCCACTAGGGTCTTGTCGAATATAACTAAAAGATGGGCACGGGCCTTGACGGGCAGATCCAGGATTTCCTTCTGGGCGGTTAGGCCAACCTTTTCATCTTTGTCTTTAACAGCTGTCATTACCAGCTTTTCCAGATATTCGGGCTCATGGATCACTGACACAGCCCGGGCCGCATTCATCCGGATTTCAGGGTCTGAATCCGAAAGATATTCTGAAATGATCTGTAAAGATGTCTTTGTATCATCCGGCCTTGATTCTTTGTCCATTTTTTCCAGAAAATCGTCATGGAAGGTGATCCAATAACGGATTATATCTTTGCCCGCTCTTTTGACCACGGCGCTTTTGAGCATGAGTTCTGCTGCATTAGGGGTCCAGGCCACTTTTTCCCGGTAGGCATCCAGGCTGGTGAATTCATGATCCAGTAGCAAATTGTCGGCCCTGTTCATCAGTTTTGTATTAAATTCCAGGCGGCCCAGGGTCTGCAGGGCATACCGGAAATTGGCAAAATCAGCATCACGGTAGAGTGTTTCCCCCAATTCTCCAAGGATGGGGCCGATGAGAAATTCATGGGTGATTTCGGCAAAATACCCTCCTAACCGGCGCTCTATGCGGACAATAATATTGTTGATCAGATCGTTTAACAATCTCTTTCGATGTTCCGTATCCCTGAAAGGCGCATGGGTAAGTTGCTTTTTTTCCACGATATTCCGGGTTCCGCTTGTGGTGATTAAAGGCTCCAGAATTTCAAGTGTTTCCAGGCGGTCGTCATGGTTCAGTTCGTTTAAAAATTCTGTGAAAAAGGATTTTAAAATCCCCTTTATGCCGCCCAGTTCATTAAAGGGGGTAAGCTTGATTTCAGGCATAGCTTCGGGTTGATCCGATCTTTTATCCTTTTTGACCAGGTTTTTTCCAAACCGGCGCCACAGCTTTTCGCATACAATCTGAAGGTGAGCTGGTTCCACATATTTTTCTTCTTTGGTGAGTTCTTTGATCAGGGCGTTGTAACATTTGTCTGAATATCCGTAACCAAAATGCCTGGCCGGTTCTTTTATGGCGATTCTGGACTGGTCTACGCTCAACAGCCTTAAATGAAACGAGGATTCTTCCATCCCCTGTACAAAATTTTTCAACGGTTCAAGCATGGAAAGGTATTCACTTCTCAGGGAGATCACATAGCGGATGGGCATGGAATACAAATTATCCTTTTTCTCTTCTCCTTTGCCTGAGGTGTACAATTCTCCCAGTTTTTCAAAAAATTTTGGCCTCAGCTTCCAATCCGGCAATCCTTCAAGGTGTTTAGACGAAATGGGACCTGGGTCAACAAAACGGGTAAACAATTCTTCGAATTGATCATAAATCAGGATAAGCTTGAATTGTGTCCGGCGGACACCATAGGTCTGGAAAAGATTGGAGAAAAAGAGTTCAAGGGATGATATGGGGACATTAAGCTGGGACAAAAGGCGTTTATACGCACGGTGAAATCCTGGATCGGCAACCATGTTGCGCAAGTTGAAAAATGAGCCCATGCCCAGATCAAAATCCCGGGATCCACCCTGGGGCGCACTGCCCAGCTTGACGGCGAAATAATGTTCCACCAGGGATTTTATGTCCAGACAGGCGCTCAGCAGGCGGCAGAAATAGGGATGCTGGGTATATTGATCTTTTTGGGACGTGCCGCTGTCTACAGAAACAGGCTCAATGAGGATCCGTCTTCTGGGGTCATTTACCGGGAGCGCATCATACTGGACCAAAAGCTCATTGATTGTCGTTTTCTCATCAATCCTTTCCAGATACTCAACCACCCGGTCCATGGCGATTTTTTCCGACTCAGGAGAGGGTAAAACGGAATTCAATGTACTGATTCTTGTACTGACGATGGGGTCGTCCTCCAGGCGGATTCTGATCGGGGTCCATCTTTCAGACTCCAGATCCGGCATGATCCTGGCGTTGAGTAAAGATGTCTTTCCCGCGCCTGAATGTGCATGGAGAATTGTCAGCTTTGAAGACAGGATAATCGCTTTGAGTTCCTGGGCGGCATAGTCCCGGCCGAAAAAAAGGCCAGCATCTTCGGATTGATAGCTTTCCGGCCCTTTGTAAGGTGTTTTTTCACTTTCTCTCCGGGGCGATTTTGTCATACCTTCCCCCTAATTATGTAAAGGTCAGTTTTTCGGTTAATTTCTCAAGGAATTCAATCTCTTTAGTCTCCAGTATTTCGATGCCGTAACGGGTTGATGCTTCAGTTTTGATCCGTTCCCACATCTTGGACTCAAGCTTTTTAAAACAATCATCCCCCGTGGTATCAGGATTTTCCTTGACGGCAAACCTTCGTGGATGTGCAATTTCACCCCCTTTTCTCAAAATGGCCTGGTAGGTAAAGCGAAACTGCTGGTCCAGAGGACAAATTCCCAAAAAAAGGATGGGCGTGTTGGCGATGATCTGACTGAGCTGGGGCGGGATAATCATTTGCTTTGCCATGTTCCAGAAATAATCATAATAATGGTCTGTGGAGATCAGACAGCTCTGGGAAATATCAAAGGAACCGTGGACTTTATATAGAATGGGCTGGGTAAGATTCTGCAATTGCAGATTTTCAGCCTCAGATATTTCGCAAGACTCAAAGTCGATGACTAAATTTTCAAGTTGCTCAAGATCATTTACCGCTACCGTGGTGGTAACGCCCGAAGGCGTGGTCACCTGGATATGACTATCATCAGAGGGGCGGATGTCTTTAAATTCCTTGACCACTATCCCCCGGGTTCTTCTGCCCTGAACCACCTGGGTAAAGGGCTGGCCTGCCTTAAGCATAGCGCTTTCCATCAAAAGGTCATAGGCGGTGGATATAATAAGCTGATTGGTCCGGTTACGTCTTCTGGGTTTGGGCTGTTTATCCATGGCGGTGAGGAATGCCGTCAGGGCCCGGTGGATGGGAGAAACCTGGCCGGCATTCTGTCCTGCCATCTCATAGACCCTTTCTTCAAGCATGGCATCCCCCATTTGAACGGCGAAATAAGTGGCGGCGGTTTCAGGTGTCGGCAGTAGGTGGCAGGATTCATCCCCGGCCAGTTGAAGGGGGGCAAGAAGCCCCTTTGTCATCCGGTAGCGGCCCCCGCTTTCCCGGCCGATATTCCGCCCGAGAAATAAGGTCAGCTTCCCCATCTCAAGAAATTCGAGAAGCCAGGAAACCGCTTCGTCGATATTGTTCGGCACAGGGGTCGTCGTCTGCCCGGTCTCCTCTTCCCGGCCGGTCCGTGACTGCACATTTTTTCCGGTAATGCCGTAATAGAGGCGATCCAGGGTATCAGTATCTTCTAGGTCATGGCCAAAATTAACATACATGATGGATCGTAAAAAACTGGGGAGGGTATCGTCCCAATTTTCAATCCCCCCGGGCAGTATGACCGGTATGACCCGGACCTTGTTTTGAACCTTGGCTTCCAGTGCGGATAATACTTCTGGCTTTTCCCATGGCCCTATACCGTGGGGGCCGATGAAAACGAGAATAGAACGACTGTTGTGCATCCCCTCATCAATGCCCAGAATAAACTCATCTCCGGGGCGCAGGTGCCATTCGTCAAGCCATACCGTAAGGCCTCTTATCTTCAGGCCTTCGGCAATGATTTTTACGTTTTTTTTATCTTTGCTGTTGTGACTTAAAAATGCATCATGATCAGACATGGGCTGGCACCTCCAGTAAAACAAGTGCGAGTCAAAAATGATATCCCCGGGCCTTAAATAACGTTAAGAAGAGATCGACTTAAGAAAATGAATTCAGTATTATGTTGCTAACATAAGTGTCCTTTGAAAACAATAAGAAAAAAGGAGTGCTGATATGGCGGTTGTGAAGCAAAGCTTCCGCAGCAACATATAATCTGATAATTTTCCAGCCAGCCAGCATGTTTCTTGTTTGGTTTTTATCCAACAAGAGTCAAATAGAGACTTGACCCCATTTTTATTAACTTGGTTCGACAAGAATATGTTCCTGTCCGCAAGAACTCCATATACTTTGTAACCTTGCTTCAAGTAGAATCCTTTTGCTTGAAAACCGGTTGTTTCCAGACGAGATTTGGAGACTCCGTTTTTTATAAGCTGTACTGAAATTTAACGTTGAAGTCAGTGGTAGCCGAGCTTCCACAAGCTTTATTAGAATTATAAAAGTTCAATTCACCAACAATCTTTCAAAGCGGCTCAGTCCCCCGGCTATCCACTAAACTGATAGGTTGTGCCGGATTAATAGTGGTATTTGAGTTGAGCAATTAGAATAGAATCTTTCTCAAGTTTGTAAACTATTCGATGCTCGTTGGTTATTCTTCTGGACCGATATCCAGAAAGATTGTGTTTAAGGGCTTCTGGTTTACCAAGCCCTTCATATTTATTGCGTTGAATATCTTTAATAAGCTTGTTGATTCGTTTTAATATTTTTTTATCTGTTTTTTGCCAAAATAAGTAATCGCTCCAGGCATTTTCTGAAAACAAAAGTTTCATTCAAGGATCTCTCTTTCTTGGCCCTTCCCAGCATTTAATTCTTTAATAGAATCAATAAGTCTTGTTGCATTTTTAGGGCTCTGTAAAAGATAAGCCGTCTCATTAAGAGCTTCATAATCCTCAAGAGACATAAGTATTACAGCTTCATTGTTTTTACGAGTAACGATAATTGGGTCATGATCGTCACAGACTTTTTTCATGGTGCTTGCAAGATTATTCCTAGCATTTGTATATGTTATTGCTCTCATTAAATTTCTCCTATTTTTTATTGTACATGTACAATATATCGTACATCATCAAATATATCAATCGAATTCTTCTCTGAGGCATAACACCTGCATCAAGTGCAACAGGTGATCACTGCTTTACGATTTGGTGTATTCGACATTCAATGGAAAATAAAAAGATATTGATTCTGGCGGCGCAGCATCCGTTGATAAAATAATCTGTCACCAGAATTTGTTTCAAAAAAATCTATCCAGTTTTGACTTGTTGCTTTCTTATGACAAAATAGGATAGATTCCATTGGAAAAGAAGAGATGACGATAGAGTCCCATGAAGATACAAAAACAATATTTTAAATTTAATACAGGTCAAACCAAAAGATGATCGAACAATCAAATAATACCAAAGAAAAGAAGACGGCAGTTTTGTTTTCAGTTCAAACCCATGGCGTTTCCAATGAGGAGAACGATTCATCCCTCCTCGAACTCAGGCGTCTGGTTAAAACCATGGGCCTAGAAGTCGTGGCAACGCTCACGCAACGCCGCTCAAAACCTGATGCGGGAACCTTATTGGGGGCAGGAAAACTAAAAGAACTTGCCGGGTATACCGGCGGCACTGGAATTGTTGAAGGATTTAGCCGAAAATCAGACCATGAAACCTCGGAGGACCTAAACGAAGATTATCCCGTCGACAGTCTCGATGGTTATGACCCAATGGATGACTCAATGGCAAAAAATAGTGTGCACGCCAATGTTGTCATCTATGATGGTGAAATTTCCACTAAGCAATTGATAAACCTTGAAAGAGCGACCGGCGTTGAAGTTTTAGACCGAACCGGTGTGATCCTCGAAATATTTGGCCGGCATGCCAAAAGCCGGGAGGCCCTCATTCAAGTGGAGATTGCCAAGTTGTCTTATTCGGCACCAAGGCTAAGGGCATCTCATATTAGAGGTGATCGTCAAAGCGGCGGGATGGGATCTAAAGGAATAGGAGAGACTTCCCACGAACTCAACAAGCGTCATATTAGAGACCGCATATCCGAATTAAAGTCACGCCTCGAGGGGATTCGTTACGAGCAGAATAGACGGCGCAGCCGCAGGAAAGAAAATCTCCAAGTCTCTCTGGTCGGTTATACCAATGCTGGAAAGTCGTCGCTGATGCGGAAACTGACCGGTAGCGATGTATTGGTAGAAGATAAATTATTTGCCACCCTTGATACCCGTGTGAAATCTTTGTACCCAGAGGCTTTTCCTTCAGTGCTCGTCTCCGATACCGTTGGATTTATCAAGAAACTGCCCCACGATCTAGTTGCATCTTTCCAATCTACCCTTGATGAGGCGCTTGCCGCTTCGTTACTTTTGTTTACTGTGGATGCCTCTGATCCGGCTTTTCGATCTCAATTGGCTGTGACGCAATCGGTTCTGGAAGAGATCGGTGGTGAAAAAATTCCAAGCCGCCTGATCCTGAACAAAATTGACAAACTCACAACCAAGGAGTTGGAAGAGCTGTATCGTGAATTTCCCGATGGAATCTTCATCTCCGCACATAACCCCGGGGATGTAGCAACCCTGCGAAAAAAAATCCTTCAGTTCTTCGAATCAAATATGATCGAAACTACCATGGTGATCCCGTATGACAAAGGACATTTTCTAGGACAGTTAAGAAACAAAGCCAGCATCATAAATGAATCCTACGACGAAACAGGGACGGAAGTGACATTCAAGACTTTCCCGGAAACATTAACTTGGTTACAAAAAAATATGGATTGAATGGCTCCGCCGCCTGATGTGGATGTGCGACTGGAAACCGTGACGCCATACCCGTACCAAAGTCCGCAATCTTCTCAGGACACTTCCCGTCAATGGCATGAAAAATGATTATCGTTTATGAATTTTAATTATAAAATCACGATTTTGTGAAAAACAATTTAATTGGAGTGCTTTTAGATAAAAAGGGGGAATAATTTGTTTTTGTGTCCGGATCTGTCTCAGTCAATCTAACGCTTGAACCTGCATGACTCAAACTAAAAGGGGTTCTTTTGACAAAAGAAAATTTCTAATTTCAAGTGTTGTTTTAGTTTGATATGAAATTTAAAAATTCCACCCGGGTTTACCACCAATTGAGCACATCCTCTGCAAATCCGAAAAAATCCCTGACCTCCAGAACTGTCCCATTGTCCATGGGATCTCCTGTTGCGTTTCGGGTTGAAGGTTCAGATCTGGCTGGCTTGTAGTCAATTGCATAGCCGAAAGTATTTCGTGCAAAGTTGAAGCGTTCATTAAATTTATTAAGATTGAGATTCGAATGATTCTTAGCCCAGGTTTCCGCAGAATCCCTGACTTTTCATGGTTCTGTTTTATATTTTAGAACGTGGCGTAGCCGCCGAGAATGTTTAGGATATGCGGCAAACCGGAGACAAAAAAATGTAGTTTTTACCTCGGTCTTAAATCCGGTTTGTCCGTATCATCTTGAAACATCTGCGGCTTGCCCGTCAGCATGTTATTTTTTAGAAACTAATCGAATTGTTTAAGTGTTCTATTTGCTCTTTTCTTGATATCGATGATGATATTTGCCACCAGGTTGTTCTGGTTATGTCTATCAATGAAATTCGTATAAGTGACGTCAATTATATTAACCAATTTAGTGCAAAACTCGGATAATCGTTTCTGGAGAACAGGATGGCTAATCTCTATCTCCTCTCCAAATCTTTTCCAGTGTCTGTCCATAATCCATTCAAGTCTGTTTTCTCCCCCTATTTTCATTGCCAGCTTTTGTGACAGATCTTCATATATATTTGTACACATTAAGTCATAAAAAGGAGCTAACCGAATTTGTCTTCCCTGATAAATAAAAGACAAATTTTTTGCGTGAGCATCCATATTCCCTATCAAGTAATTAAAAAACACCCATTGCATCAGTTGCTGAAGATCTTTAATCGGATTGGCAGAATATGCCCGGACGGCATCGAAGCATGCTTGCAACCCAGGACCACCATCTGCCTGATACTTCAACTCATGAGAAAGTCCTAAAGCCTGGCAAAAATCTTCCTGGTGAAGACGATTGAGCACATCCTTATCCAAAGTTCTGTCATACCTTTTGATTAACAGAACTTTCTGAGTCCCTTTTCGAACAATTGAAACAGGCGGAACATTCAGACCCAGATCGCCTGCAAGCATCATACAAAAATATTCATTTTGAATGGAAGACTGAAAATGAGCCATCCCCGGTTTTAAAATATAGTTGCTTGGAGCGCCATTCAGCGGGATATAAAATACAGGATCTTTATAGAAAAGAGCCAGTTTTTCCTGTGCCCCTGCAAGTGATATACGAATCCCCTCTTGGCCTGCAAGCAGGGGGCGCCTGGGGATATGCTTTATAAGATCTTCTAATTGTTTGTCAGATAATGAACGATACGTGTATTGATTTGGAGATTCTGGTCTTTCTGATTCAAGCTGAATTGTTATCGCTCCTGCACATTCCCCGCCAATACGCTTGAGAAACATAAAGTCATTTTTATCTGAAATTCCGAGCCGTTTTGCGATTAATTCTCTGACGGCAGATTCAGGTAATAAATTAGAGAAAAAAAATTTCACTTTATCCTCTGTAAGAATTCCTTCTTGCAGCGGCAAAGAAATAGATAGTTGAAAAGCAATCGGTGAAATCAACCATTCCTTCGAATATTGAAATGAAAATAAACGCCTGTCATTTATAGAGAGAGAACCGACCCTGATTTGTTTAAAAAAACATTCAAAGTTTCCAAAATCAATTATCTCCACGTTTAATGAGATGGAGTTCAAGGCCAAGGCTGTTCAACAATTCAAAGACTTTCCCAAGTTGAGCAGTCTCTTTACCTTTTTCAAGTTCTATAATAAATTTTCGGCCGACATCAGCAAACTCAGAAATCTCTTTTTGCGTCAACTTGAGATTTTTACGTTCTTTAAGAAGGTATAGTCCTAATTCTTTTGGGTTATTAATTTTTGTCGAAGATTTCAATACCTCTCCCATATAAAAAGTTTCCGATCAGATACTTTTAGCAGTTTTATTAGCAAGACGCAACGAAAAGTTTCCGATCGAGCACTTTTCATGTTTTTTATTAAAATTTCCCGGAAAAGTAACCGATCGAAAACTTTTAAAACAATTCTGTTCAGCCGCAGTGAACATGAAAATCACCGGTTTATCCGGTGCATTTTAAGTTGGGATGGGGGATATTTTTAATCAATCAGATATGGGTAATCTAATTGAATTTAATCAAGCAGCAGGATCA
>DAOWDR010000340.1 GCA_030638935.1 Desulfobacteraceae bacterium
GAAGAGTTTTCAATGATACTGTAGACCGCCTCCCTGATTTTTTTCACTTCTTCATTCTGAATGGTTTCCAATAGCAACTGGACGGGAACCTTGGTCTTCATCAGCGACAGGGCTTTTAAACCTGCAATTTTTATAGCCGGAGACCGGGAGGCAATCTCATTTTGTATTAAGGTTTCAGGATCTCTTAAATTAAAACTGATATTGTTTAAAAATGGATCTGCATCTCTTTTTCGGTCAAACAAACTGGCATAAAATTCAATGACAGGCTCTCTGCTATTAATGGTGCCCAATATTTTTTTAAATAGTTTGCCGAATTTTAACCGGTCTGCAGGTGTCGCCTGGAGGTATTGGTCAACCAATAGAAGACGTTCCGGTTGGTCCACTGATTGAACCACTTTTTTTAAGGAATCCAAGCTTATCATTTCCTGATAAACTGCCTTGAATGCAAAATAAGACCCCTTATCCCCGAGCCATAGCAAGGTTTTTAAAAAAAAAATCATATCGTTAAAGGGCATCTCAGGTGTGATTTGCTGATAAATTTTTGCCGATATCATTGCAGAAGCCTCTAAACCGGAATTATATATTTTTGGGTCCTCTGTATTTTTTAGTTGTTGTTGGATGATGTCTTTAAGGGATTCAAGGCTTTTTTTTGCTTTAGACCGGAGATTAAAATGGAATGAGGTGATCCCCCTTAGGATGGGAAGTATGCCGAGTTCAGGCGAAAGATCACAGGCTTGCTCAACTATTAGGGCTTTGGACTCTTCATCAAGGGTCTCCCAAAGGGATTCAAAATTGTTTATACTAAAACCGGGTGTTGAAGATGCCATAATGATATGTTTTTTCCAGTTTGTACATTTATGGATAAAAGTGCTATATGGTGTTGTTCAAAACCAAATATAAAGAATTAACCTGTATAGCACAATAGAATAATTTATGAAATTATTTGATCCAAACATAGACAAAGAGGCGCATGCCAGCACTTATCAGGCCGATTCCATTGAGATACTCAAAGGACTGGACCCGGTTAAGCGCAGACCCGGCATGTATACGGATACCACAAGCCCGGACCACCTGGTCTTTGAGGTAATAGATAATAGTGTTGATGAGGCCATTGCCGGTTTTGCAGACACCATTGATGTGGTGCTTACAAAAGATAATGCCATTGTTGTGACAGACAACGGCCGGGGCATGCCTGTGGATATCCATCCAAAAGAAAAAATTTCAGGTGTTGAACTGATAATGACAAAACTCCATGCCGGGGCAAAGTTTTCCAGCAAGGACTATGCCTTTTCAGGGGGGCTCCACGGTGTTGGTGTTTCCGTTGTGAATGCCCTGTCCTCCCATTTGGAGATAACCATTAAAAGGGGTGGTCAGTCATTTCAGATCCATTTTGGAGACGGGTTTAAAACCCGGGATCTTGAAACCCTTGGAACCGTAAGAAAAAATAATACAGGCACCTCTTTAAAATTTTATCCCAATGTTAGTTTTTTTGACACCCCCGATTTTTCTAAAACAGCAATTAAAACAGCTCTTAAGTCAAAGGCTGTTTTGTGTAAGGGATTGAAAACAAGTTTTTTTGATGAAGCCTTAAATGATAAAAAGATCTGGCATTATGATCATGGATTAGATGAATATCTTGCCGAACATCTTAAGGAAACAAAATGTATTTTTCCAAACCCCTTTACAGGACAAGTATCCAATGAAGATTTTGAGGCGATCTGGGCCATCAATTGGGGGAAAGAATCTGGAAATACAATTGAGGAAAGCTATGTAAACCTGATTCCCACACGCCTTGGCGGGACCCATGTAAACGGGTTTAGATCAGGGCTTTTGGAATCTGTCAGGGAATTTTGTAAATTCAGAAACCTCTTACCCAAGGGATTATTCCTGGCTCCCGAAGATATCTGGCACAATGTTGGCTATGTATTATCCGTAAAATTGTCCGAAGCCCAGTTTTCAAGTCAGACCAAAGAGAGGCTTTCTTCCCGTCATTGCGCCAACCTGGTGAACCTTCAGGTCAGGGATGCCTTCAGTCTCTGGCTCAACCAGAATGTTTCCTTTGGCGAAGCCCTGGCAGCCCTGGCAATTGACCATGCAAAAACAAGGGTTAAAAAATCCAAAAAGGTGACCAAGAAACGAGCTTCCAACGGGACCACCCTTCCGGCAAAGCTATCTGATTGCAGCAGTGATGACCAGGAAAGGCGGGAGTTGTTTTTTGTGGAAGGGGATTCGGCAGGAGGATCTGCCAAACAGGCAAGGGACAGACGGTTTCAGGCCATTATGCCCCTTCGGGGTAAAATTATGAACACCTGGGATGTTGCTTCCGCCACCATACTTGAATCCCGGGAAATAAGGGATATTATCCAGGTTCTGGGCGTAATGCCCGGGGAAAAGGATATTTCCAAACTCAGGTACAATAAAATTTGTATCCTTGCCGATGCCGATTCAGACGGCCTTCACATTGCCACCCTTATCTGCGCTCTGTTTTTAAGACATTTTCCCCAAATTGTGAGACAGGGCCATATATTTATTGCCATGCCACCCCTGTACCGGATTGATGTGGGAAAAGAGGTCTTTTATGCCCTGGATGATTCAGAGAGAAACACGATTGTCAAGAGGGTGGAACGCAGGAAAAGGCATGGAAAAATAAATATCCAGCGGTTCAAAGGGTTGGGGGAAATGAATCCGGCCCAACTCAAGGAAACAACAATTGCCCCGGATTCAAGAAGACTGGTTCAATTATCCATAAATGACGGATCAGTTGATTCTGAAGAACAGGTCTATGAAAGCACGGATATGCTGCTGGGAAAAAAAAGGGCCAAAGACAGAAAAAAATGGATTGAAACCGAAGGCAATATCAAAGAAATGGAATAATGAAAGAAACCCTCCCTTGTGCCATAGAAGATTATGAAAAAATTCCTTTCCAGGAGTTTACCAGGAAAGCCTATTTAAACTATTCCATGTATGTCATTTTAGACAGGGCCCTGCCCCACATCGGGGACGGATTAAAACCTGTCCAAAGACGAATTGTTTATTCCATGAGTCAGCTTGGTCTGTCTTCAACAGCCAAATTTAAAAAATCTGCCAGAACCGTGGGGGATGTTTTGGGTAAATTTCATCCCCATGGTGACTCTGCCTGTTACGAGGCCATGGTATTGATGGCCCAGCCCTTTTCCCTGCGTTACCCTTTGGTCCACGGACAGGGAAACTGGGGAGATCCCAATGACCCCAAATCTTTTGCTGCCATGCGGTATACCGAATCCAAACTTTCAAAATATGCCGATATTTTCCTGGATGAGCTCGACCAGGGGACAGTGGACTGGCTTCCAAATTTTGACGGCACCTTAAAAGAACCCACCCTGTTACCGGCCCGGTTGCCCAATTTGCTGCTCAACGGGACCACGGGCATTGCCGTTGGCATGGCCACCAGTATGCTCCCCCATAATCTAAGGGAAGTGGCAAAGGCTTTGATTCATCTTATTGAGAATGAAGATGCTGATCTTACTGCCATTTGCAAATATATCAAAGGGCCTGACTTTCCCACGGATGCTGAAATTATTACCCCGGTTTCTGAAATACGCCAAACATATGAAACCGGTAACGGGCGAATAAAAATGCGGGCAACTTACCAGATTGAAGACGGTGAAATTGTTTTTTGCGCCCTGCCCTTCCACGCATCAACTGAAAAAATCTATGAGCAGATCGCCTCCCAGATGGAAGCCAAAAAGCTGCCCATGGTCAGTGATATCCGTGATGAATCAGACCATGAAGAACCCACACGGCTTGTGGTAATTCCAAGATCAAACAGGATAGATTGTGAGGCGCTTGTGGACCATCTCTTCGCCTCAACAGATCTTGAAAAATCCTATTCCGTCAATATGAACATGATCGGAATCAATGGCCGGCCTGAGGTTAAAAATCTGCTGACCCTTTTGTCTGAATGGTTGGAGTTCAGGTCCGACACCGTTGAAAAAAAAATCAGGTACAGGCTTGATAAAATTCTTGCACGCCTCCATATCCTTGAAGGCTTTCAGATCGCCTATCTGAATATTGACGAGGTGATCCAGATTATCAGAAATTCAGACCACCCTAAAAAAGAGTTGATCAAGGCCTTTAATTTATCTGAAATCCAGGCCACGGCCATCCTTGAAATACGTTTGCGCCAATTGGCAAGGCTTGAAGAGATTAAAATTCTTTCAGAGATCAAAGAATTGGAAGAACAGCGAAAAAAACTTGAAAAACTTCTCAATAGTAAAAAAGCATTCAAAGCCTATATGATTGATGAAATCAAGTCGGATGCAAAAAAATATGGGGATAAACGCAGGTCTCCCATCAAGGAAAGACAAGAGGCAGAAGCATTTTCAGCCACCGATATTCTGGACATAGAACCGGTTACCATTATCCTATCCCAAAACGGTTGGGTCCGTTCGGCCAAGGGGCACGATATTGATCCTTCAAAGGTAAAATTCAAATCCGGAGATAATCTCATGAGCTTTCTTCGGACCAAAAGCGATAAACCCGTTGTGTTCCTGGATAATTCCGGTAGAAGCTATATGTTGTTTTCCCATGCCCTGCCATCGGCAAGGGGGAATGGAGAGCCTTTAACCGGCCATTTATCCTTACAACCAGATACTTCAATAAAATATATGCTTTCCCGGGAAAATAATGACTTTTTTCTCGTTGGGTCAGATAACGGCTGCGGGTTTATTATTAAATTTTCCGACTTTCTAACCAATTATAAAAACGGGAAGGCCGTTGTATCCATAAAAAAAGAATTTAATCTCCTTGCACCGGAGCAGGTGTATGACCTTGAAACCGATCGTATTGTTGCCATAACCAGCCAGGGACGGCTTTTAATTTTTCCAGTAAACCAGCTTCCCAAACTGAAAAAAGGTCAAGGCAATAAGATTATTACCATACCTAAAAAGCAAATAAATTCAAATGATCCTGAAAAACTTAAACTACTAAAAATATTGCCATTAAATTCAAACCTTGTTATACACTCAGGCAAACATTTTTTAAGATTAAACCCCGGGAACCAAACGGATTATACAGGAATGCGCGGGTATAGAGGGAAAAAACTTCCCCGGGGATATCAAAGTGTTGATAAAATAGAAGTGATACCGATAAAACCCGCAGAAACAAATTTATGAGACAATTTTTTAGAAGAAATTTTATTCTGATTCATCTTTTATTATTATGTATAGCCTTTGTCTTTGTTTCTATCTTAATTCACAATCAAAATCTTGGAAATACTACGGGTACCATTGAACGGATACGTTCAACAGGAAAGCTTCGCTTGATCACTGCCAATGCACTCAACACCTATTACTATTATGAAGGGAAGCCAACCGGGTTTGAATATGATTTGGCCATGGAATTTGCCAAATATCTGAACGTTGAATTGGATATTGTAACACCGGGCTGGAACAATATGTTTGCCTATCTTGACCAGGGAAAAGGCGATTTTATTGCGGCCGGACTTGCCATTACTAAGAAAAGGATTGAAGATGCCGCTTTTTCAATTCCCTATATGACCATCCAGCAACGGATTGTTCACCACAACCTGGTATTTGGCCCAAAAAACATTGAAGATCTGATGTACAGAACCTTCCACGTTAGGAGAGGAACTTCCTACCATTCACGTCTTGAAAAAATAAAAGCTTCGGGTATTGATTTTAATTATATTCTCCATGACAATATTCCCACAGAACAGCTTATTGCCATGGTCAATAAGAGGGAAATTAAATTCACCATTGCAGATTCAAACATTGCACTGCTCAGTCAGCGATACTACCCGGATATCCTGATTGGCATTCCCATTCAGGAAAAAGAATCCCTGGCCTGGGCTGTTCGTAAAAATGATGCTGATATGATAGTTGAAATCAACCGGTTTCTTCTCCATGCCAATGAAAATGGTATTTTAAGAAATATTACGGATAAATATTATGAAAATACCCAGGATTTTGATATTTATGAGTTGAAAAAATTTCATAAACGAATTGAAACCAGGTTGCCTAAATACAAAAAAGTCATAAAGGAAGAGTCGGAAAAATATGATTTTGACTGGCGACTGGTTGCGGCAGTTGTCTACCAGGAGTCCCATTTTAATCCCAATGCCAAAAGTTTTACCAATGTGAGGGGATTGATGCAGGTAACCCATGCAACTGCCAAGGAAATGGGAATCACCAATCGACTGAATCCTGATCAAAGCATCAGGGCCGGCATAAAATATCTTGACAAAATGTATCAGCGATTCAGTCATATTGAGGATGATTACCAGCGGATGCTATTTTCCCTGGCAAGTTATAATATCGGGTACGGCCATGTATTAGATGCCCTGAAAATTGCAGAAAAAAAGGGGCTTGACCCAAATACCTGGTATACACTGAAAACATGCTTGCCCCTTTTATCTAAATCACGATATTTCAAAACAACCAAATACGGATATGCCAGGGGGTGGGAACCGGTTCAATATATTGAACGGGTCCTGACCTATTTTGATATCCTTAAACAAAAGACAATGTCCTCGGAATTGACTTATTTTCATGGCATTGGAAAATAAAAAATTTGACTTGCCCGGTTCAATTTATTAGGTATCCTTAAGATTCACTATGCTTGAAACGGTCAATGTATTAACCAAACTTAAGAAAGTAAATTTATGAACAGAAAAATTCTAATCAACGCACTTGACCCTGATGAAAACAGAATTGCGACCATTGTTGACAACAAATTGGATCAATTTCATATTGAGACTGCTGCAAAGCAGGTGACCCAGGGTAACATTTATAAAGGGATTGTCACCAGGGTTGAACAGAGCCTCCAGGCGGTTTTTGTTGACTATGGCTCCCAAAAGAATGGATTTCTTCAAAAAAATGAGATCCATAGCGATTATTTCCAGGAGGTTGAAACAAAGGAAAAAGCCCTCTTTAACCTGATTAAAAAAGGCCAGGAAATGATTGTTCAGGTGACAAAGAATCCAATTAATCAAAAAGGAGCAATGCTAACCACCTTTATTTCCCTGCCAGGCCGGTTCGGCGTACTCATGCCCGGCAACAGTACCAAAGGGGTGTCCAGAAAAATTAATGAGGAAGATGAGAGAAAACGCCTGGTGGGTATTCTGAAAACTATGAAAATTCCCGAAGGGTTTGGGATGATTGTCCGGACAGCAGGAAAAGATGCAAATAAAACCAAGCTTACCTCTGATTTAAAATATTTGATGCGGGTATGGAAAGATATTGACAAGCGGGCCATGAAAGACAAGGCCCCTTCCCTTCTTTATAAGGAACAGAGCCTGGCCGTTCGATCTTTAAGAGATTATTTCACAACAGATATTACGGAAATTCTCATTGACAGCCCTGATACATTCAAGGAAGTCCAGGATTTTATCGGCATGATTGCCCCCAAGCAAAAAAAGATTGTAAAGCTGTTTAAAGGTGAGAAACCAATTTTCAGCAAATACCAGTTGGAAGAACAGATCTCATCCATATACAAGAGGGAGGTGCCGCTAAAATCCGGTGGATTTCTTGTGATTGAACAGACCGAAGCCATGGTTACCATTGATGTTAACTCCGGCAAGTCCACTAAAAAGAAAAACATAGAGGAAACCGCCTTTCATACCAATCTTGAATCAGCAGAGGAAGTTGCAAGACAACTGCGCTTAAGGGATATGGGCGGACTGATTGTGGTGGATTTTATTGATATGAAGGAAAGAAAGCACAAGGCTGAAATTACCAAAAGCTTAAAAAAATATTTAAAAGTCGATAAAGCCAAAACAAAAGTGGGGGGTATAACCACCTTTGGCCTGCTTGAAATGTCCCGGCAAAGGATACGTCATTCCATTACCTATGGCAGCTACGAACCATGTAAACACTGCAATGGCAGGGGGATGACCCCGTCTGTTGAAACCCAGGGCATGGCATTTTTAAGACAATTGAACCTTAAAACCATAAAATCAGGGATCACTCAGGTGAACTGCCTTATCCCCAGGGAAGTTGCCTACTATATTCTAAATAAAAAACGTGAAGAACTCATTGAAATCGAATCCAAAAGAAATGTTTCCATTACCATTGAAATCGACCCTGAAATGGTTTCAGGAGAGAGTCGGATTACCGGTAATATATAAGGTCTATTTTGCTGTATCCTTGACATAAGCCGATCTTTTGTGTATCTGAAGCAATTTCAACTAAATTGGGATAAGGAGAAAAAAATGCTCCTGAATATGGGAAAAGATAAACCAAAAACAATTGCAATAATATCAATAGTACTCTTTGTAGTTATTGCGGGTTGGTTGTTTCTTACGCCCAATGACAAGTCTGTCGACAGTATGGGAGAAAAAAACAGTAAGGTACAGCCTGATTCAGGTGCTTTTTTGGGAACCATTGGGAAGTCAGAAACAGATATGGAAGATAAAGGCCTTGTCAAAGGGTCGATTAATGTACCGCCAACCATTGATTATAAAGATTTGGAAAAGGACAAAATCCTTAAAACCTTGATGGAAACCAGAAAAGAGGATCTTGGGATTCAAAAAAGCCTTGATATGATCGTCAGATCAGATGAATCATTTATTATCGGCGGATCAAGGGTGTCAATGAAGGAAATTCTTGAAAAAGCATTTACCAAAAGTGGGGATGTATATCAGGAAAATATTTCCGCCTCTGGTGGAGCAATACCTGGAAAAATCAGGAGGTATGGTATCCATGTGGTGCAACCCGGTGACAATATCTGGAATATTCATTTCAATATTTTAAAGGAATACTATGGCAATAAGGATATCCAGGTTGCATCAAAGGCAGACGAACCTGGTAATCTGGGATTTAGCTCCGGTG
This sequence comes from Desulfobacteraceae bacterium, assembly GCA_030638935.1. Taxonomy (GTDB): domain Bacteria; phylum Desulfobacterota; class Desulfobacteria; order Desulfobacterales; family Desulfobacteraceae; genus NBML01. The sequence goes on from DAOWDR010000340.1 coordinate 8,829, forward strand.
TTGGTAAAATTTTAAAATTTTCAGAAACCATGGTGATTATCTATAACCTGATTGAAAAAAAAGTTGTAGAGGATATCAACCTGCTGGAGCCCTTGAGCAAAATAGTGGTTTATAACATGGATGCAGTGTTTACCCTGCTTGGGGAAATTAATTATAACAATGTAGACAGAATTCAGTTTGATGGGAAAAATATCTGGATTCCTGCAAAAAAATCTTAAATTATACTTAATCATAAATTTTTATTAACGTGAAGGAGGAGTAACTTTGATTAGCACAGCATATGCAATGGGAGCAACCGGCGGACAGGCAGGACAGGCAGGCGGTATTGCCGGATTTCTGCCAATCATTATTTTGTTTGCCATTTTTTATTTTCTATTGATAAGACCCCAGCAGAAAAAAGCAAAAGAACACAAAGGGATGATCAGCAATCTTAAAAAAGGGGCCCGGATTGTCACCTCCGGCGGTATCTATGGTACCATTGTGTCTATTGACGACACCACCATAGGTCTTGAAATTGCTGAAAAGGTAAAAATTAAAATTTCCCGCGGGAATGTTGCAGCCCAGATCACGGACAATGATTCTGCCCAGAAATCAGATAAAAAGAAATAATAAATCCATTAGGAGCGATTAGATTGAAACTATTTACCTTTAAACGTTTATTTATAATGGGTATTATCCTTGGGGCAATTGTTTGTCTTATCCCGACTTTTTACAACACCTGGCCCCATAAAAAAATTAATATGGGCCTTGACCTCCAGGGAGGCATGCATCTGGTGTTGGAAGTTCAAAATGAAAAAGCAGTGGAAGCTGAGTTGGAAAGAACCGTCCATGAAATAAAAAAAGAGCTTCGAGATGAAGGGATTAAACATCTTGGCATTTCCCGTCAGAATGATAATACCATCCAGGCCAAACTTTCGGGTGAAGAGAATAAAAAAGGCTTTGAAAAAATTATTTCCGAAGAATTTGCAAATCTGGTAATCCCCTCACCTGCCACTGTGGCAGATGGGTTCAGTTTTATCTTAAGTCTGCCGGATGCCGAAATGGAGACGATCAAGAGAATGGCCACTGAACAGGCCCTTGAGACCATCCGGAACCGAATTGATGAATTTGGTGTCAACGAACCGGATATCCGGATGCAGGGGGATAATAGAATCCTTCTTCAATTGCCTGGTATCAGTGATCCTGACAGAGCCAAGGACCTGATAGGCAAGACCGCCCAGTTGACCTTTCAGATAGTCAATGACGATGCCAGCGTGGCCAACGCCCTTAAAGGTAGCCCCCCGGTTGGAACTGAAATACTATTTCAGAACAAATTGGACCCTTCCACCGGGAATGTTTCAAAAGTTCCATTTCTTATCAAAAAGCAGGTTCTTCTGGATGGCAGCCTTTTAATTGACGCCAGAATTGAATTTGACCAATTCCAGCAGCCACAGATCGGTATAGAATTCAACCGGAAAGGGGCCAGGATATTTGAGAGAATTACCGGTGCCAATGTTAATAAACGTCTTGCCATAGTTCTTGATAAAACCGTTTATTCGGCTCCTGTTATCCAGGATCGGATTGCAGGGGGAAAGGCCAGAATTACAGGCCGGTTCACCACTGAAGAAGCCAAGGACCTTGCCATTGCACTTAGGGCAGGCTCCCTTCCGGCTCCCGTTAAAATCATAGAAGAGCGTACTGTTGGACCAACACTGGGTGCGGATTCTGTTCGAATGGGACTTTTGTCCATGGTGGCAGGCGGTTCTCTTATCCTTTTGTTTATGATGGTTTACTATAAAGGTGCAGGCCTTATTGCCAATCTAGCGCTTGTTGTGAATATTATTCTTATTGGTGGAGCGCTTGCTGCATTTGGTGCCACCCTAACCCTTCCGGGAATAGCAGGTATTATTCTCACCATTGGTATGGCTGTTGATGCAAATGTAATTATTTATGAAAGGATTAGAGAGGAACTTCGCTCGGGAAAAACAGCGCTTGCTGCAGTTCATGCCGGATTTGACAGAGCCTCTTTGACCATTTTGGATGCCAATGTAACCACATTGATTGCCGCCATTGTCCTGTTTCAGTTTGGCACCGGTCCCATCAAGGGATTTGCCTTGACATTGGGCTTTGGCATTCTTGCCAGTCTTTTCACAGCCCTGGTTCTTTCAAAAAGTATTTTTGATCTGTTATTGCGCAATAA
>DAOWDR010000452.1 GCA_030638935.1 Desulfobacteraceae bacterium
CAACGGCGATACTTTTTGCAGTCACCTGATTCATACATTTGATCAGGACCAAATCACTGAGATGCTTGAAACCATCATTCTATCCATGAATAAAATCCGCTTGTACAATGAAAAATCCATGCCGGGAATTGAGATAGCAGTGGATGCCCAGCTTTCAAACTGGACATGGCCCCTTGAAAACAAAAAGAGAAAACTCTACCTAATTGATACAAGCACACCCTTCTACAGAATAAACTGCAATGAACAGCTTGATGTCAGACTGCTTCTTAAAAGCATGCCTTTTATTATCCGACTTTTTATTAATCTTATAAACCTTGATGATGTTGTGGCAAGATATTACGATTATCGTATAGTATTTCTTGATATTATAGGAAACCTTATCAAAGAGCAGGCCCCTGAACTGATCCCTCTTTTTATTGATATTGCAAATAAAAAGATACTAAATGATTTTAAATTAAAACCCATAACTAAAAAAGAGGTGGAATCATATTATCAAAAAGATAAAATGATTTGGATAACATTTTCAACACTGCGCAAAATTGACAGGTTTGTTACAGCAAAAATACTGAAAAAAAGGTATGAATTTCTTCTACCCGGAAAGGTAAAAAGGTAAGGAGGTACATTATTTCAATATCAAATCCAATCCCAATAATCCGCAGCCTGACCTCCCTGCCCCACAGGGGAACCGGGACACCACAGGAAAGTCTGGCCGCAGACATTATTGAAAATTTTCTGACCTCGGCCGGAGCTGATGTGGAACGTCAAAGCTTTAATACGCCCAAAACATATATCTGGGAAGTCATATGGCTGACGGCCTTAATTGCCGCAGGGTTAGCAGCAACATCTTTTTTATCATGGATTTCCGTGGGTATCCTTGCTTTTTGTACCCTTTCGGCTTTTTTATTCTTTGACTGGCGTTTTTCACCCCTAGGCATTTTATCACCACAGGTTAGCCCTGAAAATATAATCGGAACCATGAAAAAAGAAGATACCCGGGAAGAAAATACCCTGGAAGAAGATATTACACCAAAGCATCTTATCCTCATGGCCCATTATGATTCAGCACCTGTGTCCCTGCTATATTTACCATCCATGGTTAAAAATTTCAGATCATCCCTGTTTATAAATCTTTTTTTAATTGTTTTTGCATTGTTAATTTCAATTATGGGAGTCCTTAACCTGGGGGAACCCCTGGTTTCATGGTTGCGGTGGATACTGGCCCTTTATTTTCTGATCCAGGGCCTTATTACTTCATTTGATTATTTAAGATACGGATACACAAACGGAGCCTGCGATAATGCCACAGGAACAGCAGCAGCCATGGTGACTGCCCGCAGGCTTTGGGATAAACCTGTTCCCGGAATCAAGGTTAGCCTTGTTTTAACAGGAGCTGAAGAAACCGGCATGAACGGCTCAAAATATTATTTCACTAATAAAAATTTCTCCTTTGAAAATACCTTTGTTCTAAATTTTGACAGCCTGGGAAAAGGTGATCTTAAAATCATCACAAAAACAGGAAGCATCAGCACTATCACCTATAAAAACAAACTTGTTGCTGCTGCAATAATGACCGCAAGGAATGATAAAAAATTTAATTGTGTAGAAACGGCAAGCTGGCATACAGGAGATTTTGACACGATCTGGTTTGCCCGGGCCGGTATTCCCTGCCTGACACTCACAGCCCAGGACAAAGAGGGAGCCATCCAAAATCTCCACAGGCCCGAAGATGTTATTGAAAACATAGATGAATCTTTAACCGGGTTTACCATTGATTTTGCCGAAAGCTTAGTCAGACGCCTGTAAGACAAGAGCTCTTAAAAACAGGTGGTTAAATATCATTGTTGCGGCTATATATAGCACCCCTTTCACCATTTGTGTTAAATCACATAAATATCCAAGAGGGTAATTTTTCTTTGTCCAGCCTCAAAAGCCGCAATTTGAATAGATTTAATCAAAAAATTCAAAAAATGGCCATTTTAAAGCCTTCTGGCATATTTAATGTATTGTTCCTTAGCAAGAGACAATATTTGGCAGCTTAAATACCCAAAATTGTCAATTTTAACCAATAAAATGGAGATTCTCATCAGTATGTTCACATTATTCAATAGAAATTCAGATAGTATTAAAATCCAATGTCCCTCATGCGGAACGATCAAATCCATTCAAAAATCGAATATCAAAAATTTTGAGAACCGAAGATTCATTAAGTGTAAATGTACCTGTAGTGCTTCTTTTAATAAAAAATTAGAGAAACAAGATCCAAAGGAAATGGATTTAATTTCTGCCATAGCCCGTTTAGATTTTGGTGTGCTTTGGTATAAGATACAACATCCTTTAGCCTTCCTAAATGGATAAACCCATGATTGACGTGGGGGGCCATGGATGATAAAATTTTGTTTAAGCAATTCTGGGTGACAGGCAACATGAAACCAGGGGGTTTGCTATGAAATGTCCTTTATGCCACATAAAAACCGATTCAGGGTCTTTGCTGCCATACATGGGTATTGAAATTTGTGAAAATTGCTGGAATCTTAAAAATCCGGATTTAGATCAATCAAAGGCCATCCAAGAACCCAGGCAATCACATATAGAACAAAAAAAACCAACCCAGGCAAATCGTCCCGAAAAAAGCCATGCAATTGAGCAACTGCAAAAAATCCATGCCGAGTTAAAACTTATACGCCAATCAATTCCAGACAGCAATTTGAAAATCACAAATTTAGATATACCTTTTTTTCCAATGGTTGTTTTTATGATAAAATGGACGATTTCGGCTATTCCGGCAATGGTGATTTTGTTGATCCTGTTTTCAATTCTTTTTGCTTTCTTTGGCGAAGTTTTGAAAAATTTTTTCTTACCCCTCCTAAAATAAAAGTTTTAAGTATCCGAGTACAACAGCTCCAAAGAGCACAAATGAAACATAAAGAATAAAAACACGGAATTTTACAAGTGTCCAGACTGCAGCCATTGCCGGCAGGGTTGTTGTGGGGCCTGCAATAAGAAAGGCCAGAGCAGCAGCCGGGCTCATGCCCTGGGTCAAAAGGCCGCTGACCATGGGCAAAGCGCTTAGATTACTGGTATAAACCGGGATACCAAGAAAGGCTGCCGTAATAATGGCCCAAAAGTTTTCCCGGCCCATGACATGTGTGATCCATTCTTCAGGAACATAGAGAATAATAATGGCCTCCAGGAAAAAAGCCAGGGCCATAAATTTTGCAACCATAAGGGTTGCCCCCCATGATTCTTTCATCAGACGGTTCCAAAAACTCTGGTTTTCCCCACACCGGCAGCTTTCTGCCTCCATGCCATGACAATTTTGTTCTGTTTGGATTAAAGGCCGGTGCGTAACAATGGTGGTATTATCACTGCAGCAGACAGCAGCCGGAACCAGTTCTCTGGATTTAAAAGAGAATAAATTTCTTATGCCTGCTAAAAATCCATGCCAGGCATTCTGGACCCTGGAAAATTTGTTTTGACGGTTTAACCCCTTTGCTTTTTTTAAAACATTGGTGGGGAGCCATTGTTTTTGAACCAAATAATGGGTAATAAATCCTGCGGCCAGACTCAATATAAGGGTACCGACCAGCCGCCAAACCGCCAGATTCAAGCCAAGGGTCCCCACACTTAAGAAAAAAATTTCAGGGTCCATGGAAGGAGATGCGATCCAAAATGACATGACCGGTGCCAGGGGAACACCGCCTATCAGCAGAGCTGCAATGATTGGGATGACACCACAGGAACAAAAGGGGGAAAAAGCACCCACAAGGGTTGCAAGAAAAATGGCTGTGATCGGGCCTGCATCAAAAGCCTGTTTAATATATTTGGAAGCCCCGGACATGTTTACTGCCACGGCAATGGGGATGGTGATCACAAGGTATGGCCAGATGTGCAAAAAAGCCTTTACCATAAAATCTGCTATTTCTATTATCTGGTTTGCCATGTTTATCTCCTTTTTACATTTCTATATTTCTAAATATTTAGAAATATAATAACAAAAAAAATATTTTAAGTTTTACAATTACCCTCGGTGCAGCATTCCGCCTGGAGAAAATCTATAAGCTCGTTAAGGACTTCAAACTGGGGGATACAATACAATGTTCGGCTCTCCCTTACCTGGCGGACCAAGCCAACTGAAACCAGGCGACTGATATGATGGGACAGGGTGGAAGCCGGTATGTTCAATTTTTCCTGGATCTGTCCCACTGGAGCACCCTGGTCCCCAACCTTTACAAGGTACCGAAAAATCGAAAGCCGGGTGATATGCCCTAACTCTGCCAATTTTTTTGCTGCAATTTCCTTTTCCATGGGGCATAATAACTATTAAAAAACAAGTTGTCAACTATATTTCCAGAAATATCGAAACAACATCCAAATTAGCTTGACATAAATACAATCGTTTGCTAACGGTTTGCCACTGATCAATGGGCTGGCCGTGATTCGTGATCTTGACCTTTAACACATATTTAAATGATAGGCTTATAAATGAATCCCATAGAAACAGCAATTGCAAACGGGCAAACCGCCTTATCTGAATTTCAATCCAAGCATCTGCTGGGCTCCCTTGGTATCCCGGTCACCCGGGAAAAGCTGGTACAAACTGCTGATGAAGCTGTCGCAGCAGCAGAACTTATCGGGTATCCCGTGGTCCTGAAAGCCTGCTCCTGGGAGTTGATGCACAAAAGTGAAATAGGCTGCATCGAACTTAAGCTCGCAAATCCCACTGCTGTTCAACAAGCCTATAACCGGATTTGCGAAAAAATAAAAATTACTTTAGACGGCATTTTGGTCCAGGAAATGGTGGATGGTCAGCGTGAACTGGTTCTGGGTTTAAGCCGTAGTCCCCAATTTGGTTCCTGTGTCATGCTTGGGTTTGGCGGAGTGATGACCGAAGTGATACAGGACACGGTGTTTCGGGTAGCGCCCTTTGATAGACTGGAAGCCCTTGATATGATCGACCAATTAAAATCAAGATCCATGCTGGATTCTTTCCGGGGCCAGCAGCCTGCTGATCTGGAGGCAATTTGTCAAACCCTTACAGCCATTGGTCATCTTGGTCAAAAGGAAAAATCCATTGCAGAAATAGATATCAATCCCCTGATTATCTCCCCCAACGGTACAATCAAGGCCGTGGATGCCCTTATTATCCTAGAAAGAAAGCAAATCATATGATTACTTCAATTTCCCAGAGCCCGCTTTTCCCCATTGCAAACCCCAAGAGCATTGCTTTTTTCGGTGCTTCCAATAATTTTTTGGCCATGGGTTCCAGTATTCTTAGTTCCATTATCTCCGATGGATTTGAAGGGACCATCTATCCTGTTCATCCCCGGGAAAAAACGGTTTTAAATCTGACAGCCTATGCCGATGTCAAAGAGATACCAAAAGTTGCTGATATGGCCTTTATTGTTCTGCCCACCAAAATTGTTGCCCAGGCCCTTAAAGCCTGTGGCGAAAAAGGGATCCGCCATGCCGTAATTGTTTCAGCCGGTTTTAACGAAGTTGGAGGAGACGGGGTTGAACGCCAGAAGGAACTCCAAAAAATTGCCGATGAATACAATATTAGATTTACCGGCCCCAATTGTATCGGCGTGGTCAATTCCCATGTAAAACTAAATGCCACATTTCTGCCCTCTGAAGGCAAACAGGGTTTTATCGGCATGGCCTCCCAGAGCGGCAGCTTTATTACCCAGATGTTCAGTTATCTTGACAATAGGTTCGGCCAGGGGTTCAGTACCGGCTTTAGTTTAGGAAATGAAGCCAATATCGACATGGTGGATTGCATAGAATACCTGGGCGCCTGCCCCAACACCAAGGTGATTGCCCTTTATATAGAATCCATACGCCAGGGGCAAAAATTCATAAAAATTGCCAGGAAGGTCTCCAAGAACAAACCCATTGTTGCATTTTATGCAGGAGGTTCTGAAACCGGCAAAAGAGCCTGTCTCTCCCATACCGGTTCCCTGGCAGGCCCTGATCGGCTTTATGACGGTGTTTTCAGGCAAAGCGGCATAGTCAGGGCCCGTTCCATTGAAGAATTGTTTGATTTTTGCCATGCATTTGGATCTTCCCCACGGCCCAAAGGCAACAAGCTTATCATTCAAACCCATTCCGGTGGCCCCGGAGCCGCTGCCGCCGATGCCTGCGAACGTACAAATCTTGAACTGCCCATGCTATCCTCTGAAACCCTGGAGAAACTCGCCCCATTCATCCCCCATACGGGCAGCGTAAACAATCCCGTTGATTTGACCTATACCAAAAATCCATTGGATTTTTTCCATGATATTCCCAAGGTATTGCTGGAGGAAAAAGGGGCGGATGGAATGCTGATATACTTTTTGGCCACTGCCGGAATGGTGCACCAGGCATTGAGTGCCATGGGAGCTTCCCAGGAGAATATTGGCACCCAGATCAAAGATATTGTGGAACTCCAGTGCAAATCCATAGCATCCTTGATGGAAACATATGGAAAACCTATTATCGGCTTTTCATTTCTGACCAGGGACAATCCTTTTGTTGCAGGGCTTCAGGATAAAGGGGTTCCCGTGCTGCCCAGCCCGGAAAGGGCTGCCAGGGCTTTTAGTGCCATGGTTGAATATATGCGGCTCCGGGACAAAATTATTCAACAGGAAGATTAAAGGGTGTCTTTAACTTTCCCCACTGATGCGATATAAACGGCAAACTCCTCTTCACCATCAAGGCCCAGCAGCTCGTCCAGTTCTTCCTGATCATAGGCTGCAATGGCGCAGGTACCGGCTGCTATTGTCTCACAGGCAAGATAAAGATTCTGGCAGACATGCCCTGCATCCAGGGCAATCACCTTGTGGGCCGCAAGTCCATAGCGCCATTCCATCCTGTAAGGAATCGCCGCCCAGATAAAGGTAACAGCAGATTTTCCCGGATAGGACTGACCCAGGGAGGCAATCACCATCTTTTGCGCCAGCATCTCATCTGAAAACTCAAATACAAGCTTGTGGGAAAGGGGCAGATACCGATACATGCCCGGCTCAAGCCCGTCAACATTGAAAATTGCAAGATAGGTCTCAAGGGCATGACGGCAACCGGCAGAAGGGACATTTCGATATGCATGGCCATATGTTACACTTCCCCTCACTCCCTGGGTGCACCAGAGGAGATATGCAAATTCTTCCAAGGAAAGGCTTTGATTAAGATAAGCCCTGCGGCTCTTTCTGTTACCAATGGCCGTTGTGAGATCTGCCCCGGGAATATTCTTCCAAACAGCAGGCCCGGGAAGATCAATGAGAGTTGCGCC
>DAOWDR010000753.1 GCA_030638935.1 Desulfobacteraceae bacterium
GCCATAGTCTCATTTTATGGGGGCATGGGTCAAGATTTTAAAATCCATAACCAGCCATCCCTTTTTCCCTTGCATCACCAGCCATAACCTGTTTGAATACCGTCCATGGAAATTATAAACGCCAGATCAAAGAACCTGGTCATTGAAAGGTTTGTTGCAGGTCCCAGGGAGGCCTGGTGCCTTTTGGGGACAAACCGCTCCGGGATTGACACCTTCTTCAAGATTCTGGCAGGGGAAAGCCAAGACATAATAGCCGACCTCATCGACCTGCCCCAAAACCTGGGAGTTGTTTCTTTCAGCCGCCAGCAGGCGTTGTTTGAGGAAGAACTGAAAAAAGATGATACCGACTTTCTGGACAAAATTGATCCCGGTACCCAGGCCGGTTCATTCCTGGAAAACCCAGGGGAACATGCCGACCTGATCAAGGCCTTTGACATGACAGATTCCATGGCCAGGGGATATAGGCAGTTGAGCACAGGCCAGTCAAGAAAACTTTTGCTCCTGGCCCAGATCACCAAAGGGATCTCATGGTTTGCTATTCAGACCCCCTATGAAGGACTGGACCCCCGCAGTTGCGCTGAATTAGACAAAGCCCTATCCCTGTTGCACCAGCAAGGCATCGGTATTTTAATCACAGTGCACAACAGCTGTGACATCCCGGACTTTTGCACCCATGTGGGACTGATTGCCAATGGCCGCCTGGACCTTAGGGGTGACAGGAAGGATATCATGGCAGTCCTGGAAAAAAAAACAAACCAGGGCAACCCGGATTTTAAGATCTCATTAGAAGAAGTTATAATGGAGCAGAATATTGCCGAAAGCAACCAGGGAAACACTCTGGGAACAGTCAAGTCAGAATCCGAAACTAAAGAGTCCAGGTTCGCAACAGAACTGGTCTGGCTGAAAAACGGATCTGCCGGGTATGGGGGCAAGACCATCTTTACAAGCCTGGGTCTCAGCATCCACAAAGGAGACCACACCCTGGTGACAGGATCCAATGGATGCGGGAAATCCACCCTGCTCCAGCTCATCACCGGGGACCATCCAGCCTGCTATCAAAACGATTTGCGTATATTCGGCATCCAGCGGGGGACAGGAGAGTCCATCTGGGAACTTAAAAAACACATGGGAATTGTCAGCCCGGATCTTCACCGGAACTATTATGTACCTGGCACTGCACTGCATTGTATTATCTCCGGCCTTTTTGATTCCATCGGCCTCTACCAAAAATATACCGCCCGAAATGAACAACAGGCAGAAAAATGGCTGGAACGCACAGGACTTCTCCGGGAGGGACAAACGCCCTTCCGCAATCTGACCTATGCCAACCAGCGACTGGTTCTTATTGCCCGGGCCCTGATCAAGGTGCCCCGGCTGCTGATCCTGGACGAACCCACCCAGGGACTGGATGAGCCAAACCGAAAAGCAGTGCTGGATTTTCTGGAACAGGTGGCCCAAGAAAATTTAAGTACCATCCTCTATGTCAGCCACCGCAAAGATGAGTTTCGAAATTTTTTCAAATACAGAATCCGCCTCTAAACAATTTCAGTAAAAAACAATCCCTAGCAAAGCTTAAGAACTGTTTTTTTTTGATGCCCTCAGCTCAACTATACCCGTAAAAATGGGGACCACCAAAAACCCGGCCACGGAATAGATCACCCCATTCCACCCTCCGTATTCAAAGCCGAACCCGGCGCCGGTGATACCCAGCCAGCCGCCGGCATAGTAGAACAGCACGTACAGGGAATTGGCCCGGCCCTGGCTGTTGACAAGTTTTCGGTTCAACAGTCCCACGGCCGTTGAATGGATGGTAAAAAATCCCGCACAAACCCCCAACAGTCCGGCCATGACTCCCACCACCGATGGAATCAACAGCAGGAGCAAAGATGCCCCCAGGATAAGACTTCCTGCAACCAGGGTATTGCCCCCGCCAAACCTGTTGCTGACCCTTCCTGCAACAGGACCCAGAAAGATTCCCAGCACATAGACCAGATAGATCAGGGTAATCAGTTCCGTTGAAAAATTAAAAGGCGGGCCTGCCAGCCGAAAGGGCAGAAAATTGAATATCGGGGAAAACATGAGCAGGCCCGAAGCCCCGCAGCAATAAAGAAAGAACAGGTCTTTCCGTTTTACCAGGGTCAAAAAGCTCTGGCTGTTATTCCCGACTGATTTTTGTTCAGGGGTGGGGCGGGGCAGTACGACCAGGGCAACAAAGGTGGCAACCAGGATCAGACCGGATGCAGAAAAAAAAGCATACCGCCAGTGCAGGGGCGGATGAATCCAGCCCCCGAGCAAGCGGCCCCCCAGACCACCCAGAACCGTGGCCGCCACATAGGTGCCCATGACCACGGAAAGCCGTTTTCCGGGAAGGGTTTTGGACAGCCAGGCAGCAAGACTGGTGGTCAGGGCCGGAAGGAACAGCCCCTGGACAAACCGGGCCCCCACCAGTACCCTGAAATCATGGGTCACGGCACAGACCATTCCGGCCGCAGCCACGCAGGTCCCGCCTAAAAGTAAAATGGGGTGAAGGGGAGCCCTGTCCGACAAATATCCGAAAAACAAATTGGAAATCACAATACCCAGGATCACGGCAGATACGGTCAAAGAAACCTGGACTGTGGTCACCCCGAATTCCTTTTGTAGTACCGGCAGAATGGGCTGGGTAATATAGATATTGGTAAAAGAAGCTGTCACAAGGGCGCACACCACCATCTGCAGCTTAAATGTCCCCTTTTCCATGGATCTTTCTTTCATTGGCAAGCTTTAAAATATAATGGACTGATTTTCAAGTGGTAGTTCCAAGATGATATCCCGTAAAAATTATTTTGCCTTTTTAAAATAATATGCCACCCCGTCATTATACCCATTTCCAAATCCTAAGATATTATTGGTAAGCTTGCTGTCATGGGGAGACAACTCGGCTTTGGGTCCCCTGCCATAACTTGCAGCAGGTGAACCGCCGATATCAGTACCAATGGCAAGATCACCTATTTTTACACCCACACCGAAATTGTTGGACATGCCCTTGGCAAATTTTTCAGCCGCCTTAAGAATTTTATTATAATCGGCCATTTCCAGGGAAAAGGCGGCCACTGACCACAAAGAAACATCAACTCCAACGAGAACACCCACCATATACTGGCCTGCCTGTTCTGCCGGGTTGCCCACCACATTCTCCACCATGGAACCGTTTTCACCGCTGTCCAATACCGAAACAAGCTGATAGGTTTCCTTATTGAATTCAAGCCAGGCCCAACGGGACCGGCCATTCACTATGGCAGATTCAGAAGGAAAGATCACCATCTTGTTGTAGGACAGGCTCTTAAAGTATTCAACCATCGTCGAGGAGAATTTTTTTTCTTCCAGTGTGGCAGCAAATTCATCCTGATTGTCTTCATCCACAAAGATCAATGGGGCATCTGCGGGCATCTGCTGCCAGATCTTATAAAGCCCCATTCCATTTTGTCCAAGTGCCGCAGCCTCAAACCGGGCAGATGCCATGCCGGACAGGATATTAAAGGCGTGTATGGCCGTCTCATCTGGAGATTGATGTATTTTGTTATGGGGTCCCAGAAGATCCATATAAATGGAAAGGGGTGTGTCATCCTCGGCCTTGTTAACATTGACCATGATGCATCGATAGCTCTTGGTCCGACCAATGGTCAGGTTTAATTGTTCTGCCAGTTTGTTTTCATTTTCAGTCTGGGCGGAAATAAAGCGTGCCAATGCACTTCGGGTGTACCATTTCAATGCAGACAGGGCATCGGGCGTTCCCGTGGCAGTGCTTTGTTTTTGTTTTGCCGACAAAGAAAGCTGTTCAACATGGGATCGGTCAATGTCCGGCAGGTTAATGCCAAGGGTATGAAAAA
>DAOWDR010000114.1 GCA_030638935.1 Desulfobacteraceae bacterium
ATAATATACCGGGGAATCTCTCTGCCCGACCCTTCCCGTCGCACCATTGTGGCTATATCAGTGACATCATAGGAATCAATGGGGAAATCCATGTTCCATTTTTTCTGGATGGGCAGGCCTGCCACATAGAGATGGTGGAACTCTATACCAACCGTCCTGAGTGCATGGGCCAAATCATGGATACAAGTGTCTATATCATTCACCCCGCCCAGCAATGGCACATTGGCATACACTGTGATCCCCTTATTGTTCAGGCGCCGAACCAGTTTGGCCTGCTCTTCACCCACATCCCGGGCCCTGATAAACCAGGTCTCAATTTCAAGACGAAGGGGATTTACCACGGACAGCCGATTAAGATCGCCTATAGTATTTATCACGGCCCGGGTATAGGCCTCGGGAGCGGTCGCAAGCTTCATGGAACGCAGCCTCACCCCGTTAACATGGGGAATCTTCTTAAGCTGTTGGATAATCCGGGTGATATCATAGAGTGCGTCAACTGCATCAACTGAATTCGGGTCCACCACCACGTCGGTTATCCTGTGATCCGCCATGATATAGGTCATTTGTGGTTCCCCTGCCTTGGCATCAATGAGTACCCGGGTTTCGTGGAGCCGGGACAATCCGTCTATGTTTGTACTCACAATGGATGGGCCAGCCTGGCAATTGATCCTCAATTCTTCTTTAAGGCGTTCAATATCTGCCATTGGCGCCTCGGCATTTTTGGGAACCGATTTTGCCGGCCGATTGCCAATTAAACAGGCATCCTCCCCGATTTTTGCCATATACTGGATATCAATGGTGCCTTCGGCATTGACCCGGATATTGCCCAGTTCATTGGCAAGGGGGGCAAAATTCTTAAAATATTCCGGGGTGTAGGGGGTTCTGATCCAGATAAAATTTTCATTGTCTACAACTTTTTCAACGGCCCAGCCGCTGGAATACCAGTCCATTTTTCCGATGGGGGTTGCTGTACAGATCCTTGGAATTACCCGGTCGGACAAATGAGCCCGAAGGGGCAGGGCCATATTAATCCCGTCGGCCAAGGGTTTCCAATAGATGGAATTACCATGGATGGGGCTGCAGGGGATATAAATATAATGCAGCTCTGCCCCGGCCCCGCGCAAAAGCCCGAACAGGCGTGTAAGTTCCGGCCCTGTATCATTGCAATCATTTAAAAACGGGGTCTGGATATAAACGGCAATACCGTTTTTGACAAGATCTGAGATAATCTCCAGGCTTTCAGGACTCACCTCATCCGGATGGATAAAATGGGTGGCCACTTCCATGCGCTTACCATGCTGCTGAAGTTCCAGATTTTTCTGCTTTAAATATTTCAGATAGGCTGACTCATTTTCTAAAAACAGGTCCGGATAATAGGAAATGGACCGGGTGGCAAGGCGCAGGGTCTGGACATGGGGAACGTCCATGAGCCCGTCTATGGTGGCGGCCATATTTTTCCGGTTCATAAAGGGATCACCCCCCGTGACCACGATTTCCTTGATCAAAGGGGAATTTTTGACATGGGCAACCGCCGCCGCAACCCCTTGGGGTGTGGGGTTTTTTTCGTTCCTGGCATCTTTATGCTTTCTGAAACAGAACCGGCAATACACCGGGCAGCTCATGTTGAGCAGAAAGATCACTCTATTCTGGTACATCTGTTCCAAAAGACCGTCATGGAACTGGCCGATCCAGGTATTGGTATGGCCCACAGATTCCAGTTCTTCCACAAAGGGCATGTACTGATAGGCCACATCCCTGGAGACCATCATCTGCCGGATGGTGTGCCGGGAAAGGCGAACCGGATATTTTTCAATAACCGCCTGGAGGTCGGACCGCTGGTCTTCGGGAATATCCAGATTGGTCACCTGTTCCAGCTGCGCTGTGTCTTTTATGGACACATAGCCATGGCCCGGGATTACCTGCTCCAGCAGGGCCACCAGGAGCATGGAGGGCAGGGTCACCTGGTTCAGGGTCAAATCCCGGCTCTGGGACCTGCCAATGGCCTGCAATACAAACTCAAAAAAACCTTGTGGATCATTTCCATACCCTGTGGCAGTCAAAAGGGCGGCAAATTTTGTTTTTCCGTTGTTGTCGCCGATGACCTCGACAAAGGATCTGCCGCAAAACTGTTCATTTCCGTAAACTTCCAGGAACTC
>DAOWDR010000511.1 GCA_030638935.1 Desulfobacteraceae bacterium
AAGGGATGTGAAAACCATAATTTCCCACCCCCAGGCCATTGCCCAATGTAAGGGATGGCTGAAGAAAAAATTTGCCCATGTGGAAGTGATGGAAACAAGCTCAACCTCCAAAGCCGCCCTAATGGCATCTGAAAACCAGGATGTGGCAGCCATTGCAAGCCGGAAAGCCGCCCATATCTATGAATTGCTGCCCGTGGAATCAAAAATTGAAGACTATTCCGGAAATATAACCAGGTTCCTGGTCATTGGAAAAGAATCTCCGGGAAAAACAGGAAATGATAAAACCTCGATCATGTTTGCCACCTCCCATGTTCCCGGAGCCCTGTTCAAAGCTCTTGAACCCGTTGACAAGGCTGGAATTAACATGCTTAAACTTGAATCAAGGCCCACCCGGGATCAAAATTGGAGTTATTATTTTTTTCTTGATATTGAAGGTCATGTTCAAGACAGGAAGGTGGCAAAAACCATTGAAAAGATAAAGGCATATTCCCTAACCCTAAAAGTGCTTGGTTCCTATCCCGTATTTGTCAAAGAGGAGACCCATGATTAACGCATCCACAGATCTTTATTGTGTACTGGGAAGTCCTGTATCCCATTCCCAAAGTCCTTTGGTGCATAATATCAGCTTTAGGAAAAATAAGATCAATGCAGTGTACCTGGCCTTTGAGCCACCAGATATTGCCGCAGCAATTTTGGCCATAAGGACCCTGGGAATAAAAGGGGCATCCATCACCATCCCCTTCAAGGAAACAATTATGGCCTATTTGGATGAACTAGACCCCCAGGCAAAGGAAATAGGAGCCGTGAATACAGTGGTGAACAAGGATGGTCGGCTGTTGGGATTTAACACCGACAGCCAGGCAGCCGTTAACCCCTTGATTCCCCACAACATAAAAGGTAAAAGTATTTGTATCATCGGGGCAGGGGGGGCGGCAAGAGCTGTGGCCCACGGCATTGCAAAACAGGGGGGACATTTGATTATCACCAACCGTTCACATAAAAAAGGGGCAGACCTGGCAGATGAAGTTAAGGGTCGCTTCATGCCCCTGGATCAGATAAAATCCATCCAGGCAGATGTGGTGATCAACACCACAAGTTGTGGTATGGCTCCCCTTCATTTGGAAGATTTTCCCTTTCCAGCCCAAAACCTAACCCCTGACATGGTGGTAATGGATGTAGTCTATACTCCCTTGAACACCAGATTGCTGTCTGCTGCCAGGAAAAAGGGATGCACCACCATTGACGGACTGTCAATGTTTGTGGCCCAGGCTGCAGCTCAATTTGAATTGTGGACCGGGCTAAAACCCGATACCCAGGCCATGAGAGATGCAGTATTAGAGAATCAGCGCCAAAGTAAAAATTTCTAAAAGGAATTACCCAAGGTAATAAAAATGATGAAACAAATAAAATCCAGACAAATCAAGGATCAAATAGTTCAGGTACCTGGATCTAAAAGCATTTCCCACAGAATGATGATTTGTGCCGCCCTTTCAAAGGGCAGTTCAAAAATACGGAATGTTTTAAAAAGTCAGGACCTGTCCCTGACAGCCCAGGCCCTTGCTGACATGGGGGCTGGGATCAAAGAATTAGAGCCGGGCCTGGTTGGGGTGCAAGGCTTTAATGGCCGGCCCATTCCCCACGAAAAGCCCATATTCCTTGGCAACTCAGGCACTTCCATGAGACTTTTAGCAGGTATCGCAGCCCTGGGACAGACCGTCTATACCCTGACCGGGGATGAAAGAATGTGCCAACGGCCCATGGTTGAATTATTGGAGGCATTGAAATTAATTCAGGTGGAGGTAAGGTCCGAAAATCTAAAGGGTACGCCACCCGTCTTTATCAAAGGGCTTGACAGGAAAGGCGGCCACACTATTATTGATTGTTCAAAGAGCAGCCAATATCTGTCTTCTCTGTTAATGATGGGGGCATTGTTGGAAAAAGGGCTGACCATTTCCCTTCCAGGTCCGCCTGTTTCCGTTCCCTATATCGATCTCACCCTTGACGTGATGGATCAATTTAATGTAAAGGCCTGGCAAATCAGTGATCTGGAATATACAGTCCCTGGAAACCAAATATATGAACCAGGAGAGTATATAGTTGAGCCCGACCTTTCCAATGCCGGGTATTTTTGGGCAGCAGGGGCAGTAACCGGTAAAGAAATCGGGGTTGATAACATCCCAAAGAATTCTCTCCAGGGGGATAAAAAACAGATTCATATACTTGAAAAGATGGGCTGTTCTCTAAATATTCAGGAAAATAGTATAGCTGTTAAAGGCAATGCCTTAAAAGGCGTGGATGTGGATATGTCCGACACACCGGATGCCGTGCCTGCCATCGCAGTGGTGGCAGCTTTTGCCAAAGGAACTACAAGGATTACCAACATCGGCCATTTAAGGATAAAAGAATGCGACCGCATTGAGGCTGTTTTTTCCCAATTGATAAAAATGGGAATTAGGGTGACCCAGGGGGATGATTTTATTGAAATTAAGGGCGGTACCCCCAGGGGGGCATACATAGAAACATTTAACGACCACAGAATCGCCATGGCATTTTCCGTGGCAGGTCTTATTGTGGAGGGCATGGAAATCGAAAATCCATCTTGTGTGGAAAAATCATTTCCCGGATATTGGAATATATTTGAACGCTTATAGTATTATGTTTAAAAATTAGGATCTCGTATAAACCCATGGAAATTATAAAATCCATTTACCTTATCGGATACCGGTGCACCGGGAAAAGCACAATCGGAAAACTGCTGTCAGATCTTATGGGCTGCCTTTTTTTTGATACAGATAGGATAATTGAAGAAAAATTTAAGATGACCATTGAAGAAATAATAAACCAAAGGGGATGGGAATATTTCAGGCAGATAGAAAAAGAGGTTCTTTTAGACAGGGATCAATTTTCTAAAAATGTTGTTGCCACGGGCGGGGGCATTGTACTGGACCCTGAAAATCGCAAATTTCTTCAAACCCATGGTATTTGTGCCTGGCTTTATGCAGATTGTGATACCATTGTCAAAAGGCTCCTTGCAGATGTTAAAACACGGGAATCAAGACCCAGGTTTTCCAAGGATTCCCTGTCCCAAGAGACACAAAAAATGCTGGATCTTCGTAGTCCCTTGTACCAGGAATTGGGGCAAATACAAATTAATACCAGCTGTCATTTACCTGAAGAGGCAGCCTTGATTATAAAAAGGAGAATTTCCCATGTCCGGCAGTAGTTTTGGCAAAGCATTTCAAATCACCACCTTTGGAGAATCCCACGGCCAGGCTATTGGGGTTGTGATCCAGGGGTGTCCTCCAGGGTTGTTCATAAGCCAAGCTGTGATCCAAAAAGCTTTGGATAAAAGGAAGCCTGGCAATGGGCCTGCCTCTACCAAGCGCAAGGAACCTGATACTCCCATTATCATGTCAGGGACATTTGAGGGAAAAACCACAGGGACTCCCATAATGATAATGATTGAAAATAAAGACGCAAAATCAAAATCTTATACAGATATTGCATCTGTTTTTCGACCCGGGCATGGGGATTATACCTACCATCACAAATTTGGTATCAGGGATTACAGGGGAGGGGGCAGGGCATCTGCCCGGGAAACAGCCGCCAGGGTGGCGGCTGGAGCTGTGGCCCAGCTTGTTCTCGATCCTTATCAGATTAGAATCCAAAGTTACACCATTGGACTGGGAGGCATCAAGACCAAAAGTTTTGATGCCAATGCCATTGATAAAAACTGGCTTAAATGTCCGGACATGGAAGCTGCCGGAAAAATGGAAAAACGAATTGAAGAGGTTAAACTTCAGGGAGATTCCCTTGGTGGAATTGTTGAGATAACGGCGGCCAACGTTCCGGCCGGTATCGGGGAGCCGGTTTTTGACAAGCTGGACGCCGACATTGCCAAGGCCATGATGAGTATTGGTGCTGTTAAAGCCGTCGAAATCGGTGCCGGCATAGGCTCAACTGAAATGACCGGGTTTGAGAACAATGACCAATTAACCCCTGAAGGGTTTGTCAGCAACCATTCAGGAGGGATACTGGCCGGCATTTCCAATGGAGACAAAATTATTGTACGGGTACATGTAAAGCCCATCCCGTCAATATTAAAAGCCCAGAAAACCTTGACTGATACAGGCCAACCCACCATTGTTTCCACAAAGGGACGCCATGATATTTGCGCAATTCCCAGAATAAATAAGGTCTGTGAATCCATGCTAGGGCTGGTACTCACAGACCATATTTTACGACAAAAAACAACGGGAAAAAATTATTAAATTATTTTTTAATAATATCAGATTCCAATTTATCTGCTATTTTAAGGGCGGAATTCAATGAATCATTTATCATAAAAAGTTGAATTTTTAGTGTTTTCAAGGATGCAGGTGTTGCTGAGATTTTATCCTTTGATGAAAAAATTTCAGCAAGGGCCTTGGATTTTTTTGCAAATTCAGTCAATTTTTCACTGAAATTAATTATTTCACCTGCCCAGTTATTCCGATCTTCCTGGGATATTTCAATGTCTGCATTCCCGGTTCCGTTTATTAACTGATCGATCTGATAGTCTTCGGGGTTTGCAATAATTTCGTACATAATTTACTCCTTTACAGCAAGGGTTAATCCAGCGTAACTTAAAACAACGCCTAAAGAATATGGGAATAGTTGGGCTTAGTCAAGAAAAGCAGCTTAAAAACATTGGGAATTCAGCCCCTTTGCCAATGGTTTCCGGTCATTCTAACCCTAAAAGAATCAATTATCATCCCATACCTTGGTGATATTATTTTTTTTTAGATTCACCCCAAAAATTGAACCCGGATTCAGAGAAGGGTTCCCATCATGCAGGTTTCAACAAGTAGGTCAATAGGTCACCTTTGGTGTATAAAATTTTCAATACTGCAAGATACAGGGTATATTCTGCATTTGATATTCTTCGTTCAGCCTGTACAAGCAAAGTATTGGCATCCATCATATCGATGCTGTCCGCCATACCGTATTTAAATTGCATTTGAACGGCCTTATAATTTTCCTGGGCAGATTTTAATTCATCCTGCATATTGATGAGGGCATTCCTGGCAGTTTCAAATTCCAGAAAGGAAATTTTGGATTCGAGAATAATCTGGTTTTCTTCCAGGGAAAGAGCTTGCTTTGCCTTTCTTTCGTCGGCCTTTGCCTGGAGTACCTGGGCTTTTCTCAGGCCGCCGTCATATAGGGTAAAGACAAGCTCTGCCTGGATATATGCATTTTCAGTATCATAATCAATTGACGAATAGGAGATATTTGTTTCCTTATATCCGCCTTCAAGGTCAAGGGAAGGCCAATAATCTCCCTTCTGATATTTTATCGTCCGGGTGGCAATTTCAACACTCTTTTTTGCTTCTTTTATTTCGTACCGGTTATTCAGGGCCTGGGTTTTAATCTCATCCAAGGTAATTGTAAAATCATCAATATTTTCGACATCATCTGCCGATACCCTGAAATTATCTTCAATTCCAGCCAAACGAACAAGGGTGGCCTTGCTTTGGCCTACACTATTTTCGGCAATGATCTTATCTGTCAGAGATTTGGAAAGTTCGGCTTCTGCACGATAGAGAGCAGTCTTTGTGACATTACCCACGCTCAGTTTTTCCTGGACTGAAGTTTTGTGGGTTTGAAGTCGTTCCACATCTGCCTGGGCGATCTCCACCAGACGTTTGGCACTCAGGGTCTGAAAATAGGACTGGGCCACCTGAAACAAGTAATCTGCCCGGATGGATTCCTTTGAAAAACCTGCTTTTTCAATTCCTTTTTTGGTCACATCATAGGCAATCAATTCCCGGCCGTTAAGGGTAAAAGACTGGGTCAGTTTTGCTCCCATGGTGAAAGAATCAGGTGAAGTTTGGTCATCATTTTTGTAATTCAGGTAATTGCCAAATGCCGTTGCCCTTGGAATCAACACAGACAGAGCCCTCTGTTTTTCCTGTTCGGCAATAAACAGGTCGTCATTGGCTATTTTTATGGTTTCAGCATTTTTATCTGCCTCACGACACAGGTCATGGAGTGAATACAGAGTTTGTGAATATGCTGACATGGCCTGACAACAGATACAAAAAAGCACAAACAACAGACTAAAAAAGATCCTTCTCATCAATCACCTCTATTTGTATTATAAAAAATATTTTCAACAATATTATCATTCTGGCATTTTCGTCAAGTGAACTTAAGGGTTGTAATACTATATTTTTATTACCATATACCTTCCTAGGATTTTATCAAACATCTAATCAAAAACTTTAGACTAATAATAGAAAAATATCCCAGTTTATGATATTAATCAGCAAAATTAATGTAAATAAATGTAAATAGATGAGGAGAGACAATTGACTGCTATTCCAAGTACTGAATTTAAAGATCTGACACTTGTAAGACAGGGCAAGGT
>DAOWDR010000297.1 GCA_030638935.1 Desulfobacteraceae bacterium
ACGGTAATGTTATATTTTTTCATCCGCTTCCACACTGTTACCCTGGAAACGCCTAAATGCTCTGCAGCCTTTGTCTGATTTCCATCTGCCTGTTTTAGGGCATTAATCAATTCATCCCTTGCGCTCTGTTTTACAACCACAGCAGTTTTTTGGAAGGTGATATCCACAGATTCTAAAACCCGGTCTTCTTCTAAACCCTTTTCCGGTGACAAAGAAAGGACTGCCCTGTGGTTCAACACTTTTTCCGGCAGATGTTCCAGCCTGATACTCTTTCCCTTTGCCAGCACAAAGGCATACTCCACGGCATTTTTCAGTTCCCGGATATTACCCGGCCAGGGATAGGAAACCATGAGACGCATGGCTTCCGGCGTAAACCCTAAAATATTTTTCCCGGTCTTTTCAACATGGATACTGATAAAATGCTGGATAACCAGGGTGATGTCATCCTTTCGAAAACGCAGGGCCGGACAGGTCATGGGAAATACATTAATCCTGAAAAAAAGGTCTTCCCTGAACTTTTCCTGGTCAATAAGGGTTTCAAGATTTTTGTTGGTGGCAGTGATAATCCTGACATCAATGGGGGTGGATTTGTTTTCCCCCACCCTCTGGATCATTCGCTCTTCTAAAACCCGCAAAAGTTTGACCTGGACCGACAAAGGGATATCCCCGATTTCATCCAGAAAAATTGTGCCCTTGTGGGCTGCTTCAAACCGTCCTATCCGGTCGGTGTCTGCACCTGTATAGGCTCCCTTGACATGACCGAACAATTCGCTTTCCAAAATGCTCTCGCTCAAGGCTGCGCAATTAACCTTGATAAATGGCTTTTCTGCACGATTCCCGGTTTCGTGGAGGGCCTTGGCCACCATTTCCTTGCCGGTCCCGCTTTCGCCCAGGATCATAACCGGGGTATCCAGGGATGCCACGCTTTCAATATGTTCATACAAATTCTGCATGACCGGGGTCCGGCCGATTATCCCGTGGAACCCGTCATCAATATGGTACATACGCTTGATGGAGGCCAGTTCATTTTTATAGCTGATATTTTCCGATATATCCTTAAGTGTTTCCACGGCTCCCAAAATTTTACCATTGTCGTCAAACAACACGGTGGCGGTTTTAACAATGGGGATAACCTGCTTGTTGGCAGCCGTGATCATACATTTTTTATCCCTGACAAGGCCTGCGGAAAAAAGTGAACACCAATCCTTTCCAACGCCTTTTCCCTTGAGTTCACATCCTGTGCAATTAAGCAGTCTACATGACCTGCCTATGAGCTGATCTTCCGAATAGCCTGTAATCAGCTGGGCAGAGTGGTTGGCTGCAATGAAAGTCCCTTTGGCATCCACAATAATGAGCCCGTCCTGGACCGATTCAATAATATGACGCCATTGTTTTCCAATATCCATATGAATTCCTTAAATTAACACTATTAACTATAACATTAACACATCATTAACACTTTGGCAATGCCATCAGACCTATCCTGATCTGAAAAAAATAATCCATCACAAATATCTCTTTTAATTTAAAGCACTTGGATAATCTTATGCTTTTTTTATTCCATTGGCACACCCTTTGCTCAAGGAAGGGACAGGTAAATTTAAAAAACAGGCTCCTGGCAAAACTGCGGGCCTATAAATAAAACAAAAATAGATAACTTTAAATTTAGGAGTCAAGATGAAACCAAAAATGTTAAAAAGACTGACCATGGTTATGGTGGCAGGCCTTGTAATTCTGGCCAACACTTTCACCGCAACAGCAGGTGATGTAAAAGAAGACTGGATGTACGATGAAATCGTTGATGTTAATTTTGTTATTTCAAAGGCAACAACCCCCATGGCTGAAGATGTCATGATCATAGATTCAAGGCCCTACAAGGCAAAATTTGCCAAGGGCCATATCCCCGGTGCCGTCAGCATTTCCTTTTCCGAATTTGACAAAAAAACCGATCTGCTGCCCAAGGACAAAACCACCCTGCTCATCTTTTATTGCCAAGGCCTGAAATGCAAACTAAGCCATAAATCAGCCAAAAAAGCCAAGGCCTTAGGCTTTACAAACGTAAAGGTCTTTGCCAAGGGTTTTCCCGAATGGATGAAACAAAAAGGTGCCTATGCCTCAATTTCAGTGGAGCAGGTGGCCAGGCAGATTGCAGCCAACAACACCTTGATTGTTGACGCAAGACCCTTAAAACCCATGTATGAAAAAGGCCATGTTCCCACGGCCATGAGTATTCCTTTTTCCCAGTTTGATACCCTTCGGGGCAAACTGCCAAGGGAGCTTGCAACCCCCATTATTTTTTATTGCGGAGGCTTAAAGTGCAAACTAAGCCATAAGTCTGCTGCCAAAGCAATTGTAATGGGCTACAAAAATGTCTCAGTATTTGCCAAGGGATATCCTGAGTGGAAAAAACAATTTGGCGGTTCAGCTGCTGTTGCCGTAAAGCAGGGAGAAGTTGAAGGCTCCATTGATCTTGAACGTTTCAAAACCATCATGGCAGACAATCCCGATTCCATTATGCTCATTGATGCCCGGGATGCAGACGAATTTGCCAAAGGCCATTTTAAGACAGCCCTGAACATTCCGGTTGAAAATCTGGAATCCAAAATCAAGGATCTGCCTTCTGACAAACCCGTGGTATTTGTATGTTCAACCGGTGCCAGAAGCGGTGAAGCCTACTATATGGTCAAGGATGTCAGAGAAACCCTGGAAGCCTATTATGTGGAAGCCGAGATTGATTTCAAAAAAGACGGATCATACAAAATCAAAAAAAATTAATAGATTATACAAAATTAAGGAGAAAAATAATGCTTAAGAAAATACTCATCACCAGCGTTCTTATAATGTTTACACTGGGATCATTATCTGCAGCCTTTGCATCGGAAGGTCCCGGCGGCAACAAAAGAAAAGGTAAGTACACCTACAGAAAAGTGGTAAAGGCATGTTTTGAAAGAGGGGAAGTTGATTCCGCCACCCCGAAAGTCAGCCCTGCCGACAAAAAACAGGCTGAATGGAAAAATATTTTTGAAGGTAAAAACTTTGGGGCATTTGGTTGTGCCCAGGATTGGGCAGCCCTAAGCGACAAGGATGTTCTGGATATCTATTCCTACCTGTATAACTTTGCTGCAGATTCCTCCACCCCTGCAACTTGTAAATAAATTCTTTAAAGGGTATGGTCAAAAAAGGCCATACCCTGATTTACCTTTAACCAATCTGGAGGTGTAATGGGAACAAATAAAACCGGATACCGGAAACTATTGTTGGGCGCTCTTCTGGTACTGATTCTTGGGGCCTTGATGATACCGGGGGTCTTTGCGGCCAAACAGCCCACGGCAGATGACGAGGCCCTGGGGATCAAACTGGCCAAACAGGCAGTCCGGGAAGACAAGCACTGGACCACAGCCGATCATTCGAAAATTGAAATTCTTAAGCAAGATTTTAAAACCGGTAATGAGATTACCCAGGCCTGTCTCTCCTGCCACACAGATGCATCCATGCAGTTTAAGGAAACTATCCACTGGACCTGGAAGGTACCCTCGGAAAAAGAAGGCATCATGAACGGCAAGGCTGGCCATGCCGTAAACAATTTTTGTATCTCCGGCAATGGAATGGAAGACAAGGGATGTCTTAGCTGTCATTCCGGCTGGAACGGTGTAAAAGGCGAAGTCAACTGCCTGGCCTGCCACGGGGCTGAAAAATTCAATTATAAGGAAGCGTTTGAGGATTTAAGCGCCTTTGAAGGGGACGATGACCCAGATACCCTTGAGATAGCCAAAGAGATCCAGGAAAGCGTCCTGAATGCAGTCACAAAAATCACCCTGCCCCAGCGGGAGAATTGCGGAGAATGCCATTTTAAAGGCGGCGGCGGTGACGGGGTTAAACATGGGGATCTTGACACCTCCCTTGCCAAGCCCAATAAGATGCTGGATGTTCACATGGCAACCGAAGGGGCCAATTTTACCTGTACAAGATGCCATACCACAGTCAACCACAATATAGCCGGAAGACTTTATACCCGCCCTGCGGCAGCAGAACGCAAAAGCCTGATAGAAGATGACATGGCCTCAAAAATAACCTGTGAATCCTGCCACTCAAGCCTTCCCCACAAAAAAGCCGATTCTAAAATGAACGACCACACTGACAAGGTATCCTGCCAATCCTGTCATATACCTGAATTTGCCAGGGTCAATCCAACAAAAATGTGGTGGGACTGGACCAAGGCCGGTGATCTTAAGGACGGCAAACCCTATGTGGAAAAAGGGGAATTTGGCAAACCCACCTATAAGTCCATTAAAGGGGAATTTAGATGGGAAAAAAATGTGCAGCCTGAATATTTCTGGTACAACGGATCATTCGCCAATACCGGAATCAAGGACAAAATTGATCCTTCGACCATTGTCCAGGTCAGCCATCCCCTGGGGGACAAAAATGATCCTGATTCACGGATACACCCCTTTAAAATACACAGGGGAAAACAACCCTATGACAAAATCAACAAACAGATTGTGGCCCCGCTTTTGTCAGGTCCCAATGGATTCTGGACCACCTTTGACATGAACGATGCCATTACCCGGGGAAACAAAGCCCTGGATGTAAACTATTCCGGCGAATTTGATTATGTGGAGACCACCTATGCCTTTCCCATTACCCATATGGTGGCTCCCAAAGAGAATGCACTGAACTGCAATGAGTGTCATATCCGGGAAAATTCCCGACTGGCAAATATTACTGGAATTTATCTGCCTGGACGGGACAAGTCCAATTTCATCGACAGCCTTGGCATGATTGCCGTGCTGGGCGCCCTTGCCGGGATAATGCTCCATGGCCTTGGCCGTTTTTTCACCCGGAACGGAAAGGAGGATTAGGATATGGTAATTCAAAAAATAACAAAAGTATATCTGTACACACGGTTTGAGCGCCTCTGGCACTGGCTCCAGGGATTGATGATCATTGTGCTCATGATCACCGGTTTTGAGGTCCACGGAACCTATAAACTCATGGGATTCCAGACAGCCGTAAATGTCCACAATTTTGTGGGGCTTGCCTGGCTTGTACTCTTTTCCTTCTTTGTGTTCTGGCTCTTAACCACCGGGGAATGGAAACAATATATTCCGACCACCAAAAAACTGTTTGATGTGGTATTTTACTATGCCTTCGGCATTTTCAAGGGCCAGGCGCATCCGGTCCAGAAATCCAAAGGGGCCAAGCACAACCCCCTGCAGCGTTTGGCCTACCTGGGTATTTCAGCCATGCTGCTGCCCGTGCAAATGGCAACCGGACTTATCTACTATCTGTATAATTTTATGCCTGGAAGCATTTCCCTGTCCATCCTGGCAGTGGTTCACACCCTTCTGGCATTTCTCCTGGTAAATTTTCTGATCATCCACGTTTACATGACCACAACGGGCCATTCTCTTTTCAGCCATATCGCAGGTATGATCTCGGGCTGGGAAGAAATTTATGAAACCACCCACATCCAGGAATGGGAAAACAAGGCCACTAAAAAAAGTTAGTTTAAAAAAGCCATTACAACCGTACTACCTCCCGGGGGCAGACTCTCTGCCCCCGGATTTATTTTCATTAATTTCTATCCAATACTTCACGTATCTTTTGGGAAAGATCTTTCATCACAATCGGCTTCAATAGAAAGCCCTTAATACCCAAAGATGCAGCCTTTTCTTCAGACATGGTTTCACTGAATCCTGTGCAAAGCAATACAGGGATATCAGGACGTATTTGGGTCAATTCGACCGATAGTTTATCTCCAGACATATTCGGCATTGCCATATCAGTGATGACCAAGTCAAATTTATCTGGGTTTGTACGAAATACTTCAAGGGTTTCAATACTACTTGTACGTGATGTGACTTGATAACCCAACCGTTCCAGCATCTTTTTTCCCATTGTCAGAATTGCTTCTTCATCATCAACAAGAAGAATTTGTTCAAAACCACCTTGGATTAGCTCTTTAGTTTTTACATTCTGTTTTTCAAAAGACATCTTTTCTACCGGCAGATACACATGGAATTGTGTTCCTTGTCCAGGCTCGCTGTAAACTTTGATAGCTCCATCCATGCTTTTAACAATACCGTGAACAACAGATAACCCCATCCCAGTACCTTTACCTTTTTCTTTGGTTGTAAAAAATGGGTTAAAAATTTTATCTGTTAAAACTTTATCCATACCCACACCTGTATCCGCTATAGTTAAACAAACATAACCACCAGGTTTCATATCCGGGTCAATCAGATCAAATGCTCCGAGCTCCAGTTCTTCCAAGCTGATTATCAGTTCCCCTCCGGTTTCCTCCACAGCATGATATGAATTGGTGGCGAGGTTCATTATGATTTGATGAATTTGTGTTGGATCAGCTTTAACCACACCACAGTCAGGATTGATATTCTGTTTTATTTCAATTGTTGTGGGGATTGTAGATCTAATAAGTTTTAATGCTTCCTTGATAATCGGCTGCATCTTCATGAGTTTTAATTCATTCGTCTCTTGAAGGGAGAATGTGAGGATCTGCTTTACCAGTTCACTGGCTCTCATTGCACCTGTATAAATCTGATCAAGACCTTCTCTGAATGGACTGTCTGTAGGGACATCCTCTAACAGCATCTCGGTATGGCCTAGGATGGGGAAAAGAATATTGTTGAAATCATGAGCAATGCCACCTGCAAGTGTACCAATGGATTCCATTTTTTGAGATTGCTGAAGCTGTGATTCAAATTGTTTACGTTCGGTGATATCACGAAGAAATACAAAAAACATTCCATTGCTGTCTTGTGTATAAGTTGTACTTACCTCTACCTCAATAATATTACCCTTTTTATGCCTGTGTTTGCTTTCAAATCTGTCACTACCGGTCTTTATTGTTTTTTCTATTCGTTTTTTAATTTTTTCAGGTTGTTCAATAGCCTCAATATCCATAATTGACATGTTCAGCAGTTCATCTCGGCTGTATCCAATCATATTACAATATGCTGCATTTACTTCAAGAAAACACCCTTTTGTATCAACGATCCAGAATCCATCGATAGAACTTTCAATTGTTGTTTTATATCTTTCTTCTTCCTGCTTACGCTCAGTTATATCAATTACGACTCCAATTGTTCCAACCACGCTTCCGCTATCATCAAATTTTGGATAAACTGTAAATAATGTTGGAAACAGTTCACCGGATTTTCGAACCAGAACAACTTCTCCAGAATACCTTTTCTTGTTTTCAGAAAGTTCAGCCTGTATTTTTGGAAAACCTTCAACAAATTCCGGCGGATGAAAGATCGCTACTCTTTCACCTATCATCTCATTGCGTGAATACCCAAAAATTTTCTCTGTTCCCGGGCTGATATCCAATATTCTTGTATCTTCCCCAGCAAGATCTGTTACAACAAATGCAACATTCTCGGCTGCCTTATATATGGATTTTAAATGTTTCTCGCTCGCCAGAAGCGCCTTTTCAGTCTGCTTTCGTTCTGAAATCTCTATGTTCAGGTCTTCGGTTTTTCTTGTAACCTCATAATCCCTCTCTTGAAGGCTGGCCGCCATTTTATTAAACGTATCAATAATAGTTTGGATTTCAGTTTTTTGTTTAGCCAGATCTGATTGGCGGAAATCACCTTGCTCCAGCAAAACCATATTTTTTTGTAAATTTTCCAACGGTTTGGAAAGATATCGGTTTAGAAGATTATTGATAACAACAAATGTCCCCACAATAGTTCCAATGATAATTGAGAGCACAATGAGAAAAATATTTATTCTATGTTCCTTCCAAGCAACGTCAGTGTAAAAAATTTCAAGATAACCAACTGTTTTTTCGCCTTTGTAGCGAAGTTCCTTTTTAACAACGACAGTCCCCTTTTTATGCAATGGCTTTTTCTCAAAAATAATTTCTTTTTTGTGATCAAATAGACGCAGTCCACTGACTTCCTTTGATTCTAAAATAAGTTTGCAAAGTTCCTTTGTTGTGTTGAGATCAAACAGCCAGAGATGTAAAGTAAAAGTATCGGAGATGTATTTTGTCTGCTTTTCTATCGTCTGCTTAAATTTCTTTTCATGATATTGAATCGAAAAAAAATAAGAAAAAATTCCAATAACAATACTAATACTTAAAATTACAACTCCAATTCTTATGCTTAAATCCTGCCGAATACTTTTTTGCATACAGATAACTTCCGTACTAATTAAGGTTAAATTCTCTTAGAACCTCTTTTTCAATTTTCTCAAATGTCCCATCCGACTTCATCTCTTTTAAAGCTTTAGCAACTTCAGGAGCCAGCAAAAAGTGTTTTTTGTGAATAAGGCTATAGGTTGGCAAATCTATTAATGCCGGGTTCAATCGTTTTATACCGGAATAATGATTTTCCTTTAAAATTTTATCCGCAATATAAACTCTCTCAATTACAGTATCAAGCCTTCCAGCATCAAGCATCTGAAATAATCTATCTGCATCCGGAAGAATGATTCTTTCTCTTGGAACATTTTTTTCCAGAATTTTTACCCCCACCCTGAAACCATTACGAAAATTTTCAAGAGAGTTGTAACCTTTGACTGAAGATACAGTACCCTTGGTAAATACATAAAATTTAATAGCACCTATAACCTCGGGTATCTGGATAAGGTTCTCAGTGCCTTTAGGGACGATTTGCTTAATCCCAGGGACACGGGTTGCATCACCATCACCATCTTCATTTGCCATGATCAATGCTCTCTGTGCCGACCCCGTATAAACAAGTTTAAACTTGAGACCTATCCTTCTAAATGCTTCGCCAAGTCTTTGTTCAAGAATTTCTTTCGTTGGAGATTGCACACCAGTGTAAAAAACATATTCTTTTTCTATCCTTCCGTAAAAGCCGTCTTCTTTCATTTGTCGAAGTACTTTAGCGAGTTTTGGTACAAGTGCCTGGTGTTTCTTGTTAAGATAAATATGGAAAGACTGTGTCTTGATATATAGTGGACCCCGAAAACTGGACAATATGTTAAGATAAAATATAACAGTCCAGAAACCAGAAAGGGATCTATTTTGAAACGGAAAATATACAGCAAAGAATTAAAAAGCAAGGTCGCATTGGCAGCAATAAAAGGGAATCAAACTGTCAATGAAATTGCCTCTGAGTTCGGTATTCATACAAGTCTTGTAAATCGTTGGAAAAAGGAAGCAATAGAAGCCCTTCCGTTGGTATTTGGCAATAGCCAGGCAAAACAAACCAAAGAAACCGAGATCGAACGAGACCGTCTTTATCAAAAGGTCGGCAAGCTCCAGGTAGAACTGGATTGGTTAAAAAAAAACACCGGGCATCTTTAATGAGTATTGAAGAGAAAAAACAGTATATTCAACCCAAGCACCCTAAAGTCAGTATTCAAAGGCAATGTGAACTAATAGGACTCCCTCGTTCCAGTTATTACCGTGAAAGCCTGGCCAGACAGGAGTCGCCTGAGAATCTTGAGCTAATGAAACTGATTGATAATGAATATACTGCCCATCCTTTCTACGGCACCCGTCAAATACGCAATGTACTCAGACGCAAAGGACATAAGATTAACCGTAAACGGGTTCAGCGATTGATGCGGAAAATGGGAATTCAATCCATTGCACCGAAGCCGAATACCAGCAAGGCTCATCCCCAAAATAAAGTGTATCCATATCTTTTGAGAAATTTTGATGTAACCAGATCAAATCAGGTGTGGTCTACGGATATAACATATATCCCTCTTTCTGGTGGTTTCGTTTATTTGACGGCGGTCATGGACTGGCATAGCCGTTATGTCCTCTCCTGGGAGCTTTCTATAACTATGGACAAGGAATTTTGTATATCCTCCTTGGAAAGGGCACTGAGATGTCATGGAACACCCTATATCTTCAACACGGATCAAGGATCTCAATACACAAGTTACGAGTTTACAAAAGTATTGAAAGATAAGGACATTAAAATCAGTATGGATGGGAAAGGCCGGTGTATGGACAATATTTTCATCGAACGACTATGGCGCAGTGTGAAATATGAAGAAAT
>DAOWDR010000261.1 GCA_030638935.1 Desulfobacteraceae bacterium
CCTGCCCATTCTCGCCCCTGCAGTGGCCGGCATGATACAGGACCCTGCCGAGCTTACCATTCTGGATGCCGGTGGCGATGACGTCGGAGTAACGGTTCTGGCAGCCCTTGGGGACCACCTGAATAAAAAAAACGCTCACATGATCCAGGTCATAAACCCTTTCCGGCCCTTCACCGAAACAATTGAGGGCTGTCTTAAAATAAAAGAGGAGATTGAGACATCTTCAAAACTTGCGATCACAGGACTTGTCTCCAATGCCAACCTCATTGACGAAACCACACCGGAACACATATATGAAGGATATCGCTTTATTAAAGAGGTATCAGATACCACCGGTCTGCCCATTGTTTTCATAACGGCTTCATCCCAGATAATACCTCAACTTGATATGGCTAGGTTCAATTGCCCGGTACTGACCATTGACAGGAAACTGGTACCACCCTGGAAAAGCATTTGATATAATAAGGAGTATTTTGTATGGCCTACGAACATGTTGTTGATTCCGAACGGTGCAAGGGATGCGGACTCTGCATCAATTTTTGCCCGAAAAACGTCCTTGAAATCACCAATAAAGTAAATGCAAAAGGACATTTTCCGGTCTATCAGGCAAGACCCGAAGATTGTATTCACTGCACCATGTGCTGTATTGTGTGCCCGGATGTTGCCATCCGCATAGAGGAAACCCAGACGACTTAAAATTAAGGATAAATACAATGGCAAAAGTGTTAATGAAAGGAAATGAGGCAATCGGTGAAGCAGCCATCAGAGCGGGATGTAAAAATTACTTTGCATACCCCATCACCCCCCAGTCAGAGGTTGCCGAATACCTGGTAAAAAGGCTGCCGGAAGTTGACGGTGTTTTCCTCCAGGGAGAAAGTGAAGTTGCCGTAGGGTATATGATATTTGGTGCGGCAGGTGCAGGGGAAAGAGTGATGACCACCTCTTCTTCCCCGGGGATCAGCCTTATGAGTGAGGCCATTTCCTATATTGCAGCGGCACAATGCCCTGCTGTTTTTGTAAATATCATGCGTGGCGGCCCTGGCTTAGGAGGCATTTTGCCTGCCCAGGGAGATTATTTCCAGGCCACCAAGGGCGGCGGACACGGGGATTACCATTTGCTGGTCATGGCACCCGATGGTGTCCAGGAAGCCGTTGAAATGACCATGCAGGCATTTAGCCTGGCTGAAAAATACAGGGGACCTGTCATGGTCCTGGGGGATGGGCTCATAGGCCAGATGATGGAGCCGGTGGAGTTTCCTGAGGATCTGAAAACCGAACCCTCCAATAAAGACGACTGGGCCACCAACGGGATGGCAACAAGAAAGAGTAAAAAAAGAAACCTGGTTAAATCCCTGTTTCTTGATCCCACTGAACTCAATGCCAACAACCTGGCCCTCAAAGCCAAATATGAACAGATGAAAAAAGAAGAAATCCAGTTTGAAGCCTATAATGCCGACACCGATTACAAGGTGCTGATCACAAGTTACGGTACCATGAGCCGGGTATGCAGAACCGCCATTGATATGTTGAAACAAGAGGGCATTGAAGTGGCCCTGCTAAGACCGAAAACCCTTTTTCCCTTCCCGGAACAGGCAGTCTACGATGCAGCCACAAAGAAAAGCTGTAAATCGGTCATCAGTATTGAGATGAGTATGGGCCAGATGGTTGAAGATGTCCAGAGATGCGTACAGGGTCAGCGGCCTGTTGAATTTTATGGCGAATGCGGCGGCGATATCCCGTCACCAGAAAAAATCATCGACATTATTAAAGCAATGATATAGGAGCAAAATAATGGGAAAAGCATTTTCAAAGCCAGCCGCACTCAGCGACACAATGACACATTATTGTCCCGGCTGTACCCACGGCATTGTCCACAGGCTTGTTGCAGAAGCCATAGATGAACTTGGCATCCAGGAAAGAACCGTTGGAATAGCCCCTGTGGGGTGTGCAGTCCTGGCATATAATTATTTTAATTGTGACTTCCAGGAAGCTGCCCATGGAAGGGCACCTGCCATGGCAACAGGGATCAAACGGGTTCGGCCGGACCTGATTGTATTTGCCTACCAGGGAGACGGGGACCTTGCCAGCATCGGCATGGGAGAAATCATCCATGCGGCCAACAGGGGTGAAAAATTCACCACTATTTTTATCAATAATGCCATCTATGGCATGACAGGCGGCCAGATGGCCCCCACCACAATGCCTGGCCAGCGGGCAACCACCGCTCCTGCCGGAAGGGATACAGACCAGACAGGCATGCCCATCAAAATGGCCAACCTTTTGGGAGCACTTGTCACCCCGGCCTATGTCACCCGCCAGGCTGTTTTAAAACCCCAGCAGATAAATAAAGCCAAAAAAGCCATAAAGCAGGCATTTCAATACCAGGTGGAAGGCAAATGCTTTAGTTTTGTTGAAGTGGTTTCCACCTGCCCGACCAATTGGGGGCTCACTCCCCTTGATTCATTGAAATGGGCTGAAGATACACTGCTGCCCTATTATGAGCTGGGTGATGTTAAAACCCCTGAATAGGATATAAAATTTTAACGATATATTTTTATAGTTGTTTTTGGAGAAACCAATGCAAACAGAAATAAAATTTGCAGGATTTGGAGGCCAGGGAATACTGCTGAGTGCCAAGCTTCTGGCCTATGCCGCAATGAAACAAGGATCCTTTGTGGCCTGGGTACCCTCCTACGGGCCTGAGATGCGGGGGGGAACAGCATATTGCACCGTGGTCATCAGCGACAAGCTCATCGGCTCCCCCATCATTAAAAACCCAACTCACCTGGTGGCAATGAACCTGCCTTCACTTGAAAAATTTGCCGGTGACGTCAAACCCGGGGGCATTGTGTTCATCAATGGCTCCCTGATTCCCGTCAGAAGTAATCGGGAAGATATCATTGAACTTGTAGTACCCATCAATGAGATTGCAACCGCAGCCGGCAGTATCCGTGCTGCCAATATTGTTGCCCTGGCCGCCTTTAATGCAAAAGCCAAACTGGTTGATCCGGACCTGTTAAAAAAATGCATCAAAGAGGAGTTTGCAGCCAAGGCAAAGATTATTCCTTTGAATATGAAAGCATTTGATGAAGGTGTAAAGATCGTAGAGAACAGTTAGAATTACAGTGCAAAAGGGAGGGAGGACAAAATGATCAGACGTGAAATATCGCTTTTTCTAAAAAACGCACCAGGTGAACTGGGAAAACTCACTGCTCTTTTTGGGAATGCAGGTATCAACATTGATGCCATCACCATCCAGGATGCATCTGCCTACGTCCAGAACCTTTTTGAAGCCCGGGGCAAATCTCTGAAAAGACTGGCATCTTCTGCCAGCTATAGCTCCATGAGACGTGACTCTGCTGAATTTGCCCTGATACGCCTCTTAACCGACAAGCCGGATGAGTCCATTTCCATGCTAAAAGAAAATGACTATTTGTATGACTCAAAGGATGTGGTGGCCATTGATATCACCAACAAACCCGGGGAATTTGCAAAAATGACAAAAAAACTCGGGGAAAAGAAAATCAATATAAATTATGTCTACGGATCTGTGTCTTATTCCGACGGGAAGTGTCTATTTGTATTCTGTCCCGAGGATGTCTCCTATGCAGATTCCATATTTGAAGGCGGACAGTATTAATTTTGTACTTTAGCTCCTTAAAGGGCAGCATATTGGAAAATATGCTGCCCTCCACGGGAGTCGAAAAGATGATCTAGGGCTTTCTCTTATCTCTTAAAATTTGGTTGGAAATCACAATACGCTGGATTTCGCTGGTGCCCTCATAGATGGTAAACACCCTGGCATCCCTGTAATACCTCTCCACATTGTAATCCTTGGTAAATCCGTACCCACCATGGATCTGGATGGCTCTTGCCGTAATTTTATTCACCATTTCAGATGCAAACAACTTGGCAATTGAAGCTTCCTTTGTATAGGTTTCTCCACGGTCTTTCATGGAGGCTGCGGAAAAGATCAATTGCCTGGCAGCCTCAATCTGGGTGGCCATATCTGCTATCTGGAACCTGATGGCCTGGTGTTTTGATATGGCTGAACCAAATTGTTTTCTTTTTTGGGCATATTTAACTGCTGCATCAAAGGCAGCCTGGGCCACTCCCAAAGACTGGGCCGCAATACCTATCCTGCCGCTGTCAAGGCCGGACATGGCAATCTTAAACCCGTCCCCCTCCTTGCCCAGAATATTGGCTGCAGGCACCCTGCAATTTTCAAATATCAGATCTGTGGTATCCGAGGCCCTCAGCCCCATCTTGTCTTCCAGATGGCCCACCACAAGTCCCGGGGTGCCCTTGGGAACTATAAAACAGGAAATTCCTTTATGGCCTACGCTCTCATCGGTCTTTGCAGTTACCAGAACAACACGGGCATTTTTACCCGAGGTGATAAACCGCTTGGTGCCGTTGATCACATAGAAATCGCCTTCTTTGACAGCCGTTGTGGTCTGGCTGACCGGATCGGAGCCGGCATCGGGTTCGGTCAGGCCAAAGGCGCCTATGATCTCTCCGGAAGCCAGGGGAACCAGAAACTCCTGTTTTTGTTCTTCGGTCCCGAATTTATTAAAAGATTCGCAAACAATGGAATTTTGAACCGACATGACAACAGAGGTTGAGGCACATGAATAGGCAATTTCGGACAGAGCCAAAACATAGGAGATGGCATCTGCTTCTTCCCCGCCGTATTCCTCCGGAATCATCATTCCCATCAGCCCCAGTTCCCCCATCTGGCGGAAATTCTCCGCCGGGAACTCCTTTGTCTTGTCCCGCTCGGAAGCAGTGGCTGCAATGACTTTTCTGGAAAATTCCCTAACCATATTTTGAATCATTAATTGTTCATCAGTAAGCTTGAATAACATGGGTAACTCCTTTAATCTCTAGGGTGCATAGACAACTACAATCAATTCCGCATCTTTATCTCCGACATTGCGCAAGTCATGCTTTATCCCTGAATTAAAATGGAGAGAATCCCCTGGTTCCAAAAGGTTGATATGATCCCCCACCTGAACTTCCACCCGGCCTTCCAGCACATAGACAAACTCTTCCCCTTCGTGGTGAAAGCCGACACCGTCATGGCTTTCACCTGCATCCACCACAATGCGGAATGCCTTTAAATGCTTGTTTTCCGCCCCCGGAGTCAGGGGGGTATAGGCATAATTATCCGTTCTTTTGGTATAGGCCTGGGACCGCTCTTCTGTGGTGTCTTCCTGCTCCTTGAGCAAAAAGCCTGAATCCAGTTGAAGGGTCCTTGAAATCTGGAGCAAGGTTCCCACCGACGGTCTTTTTTCACCGCCTTCAATCTTTTTGATAAACTCCTTTGACAATCCTGTTTCATTTGCCATTGTGTCCAGGCTCATTTTCTTGTCCAGCCTGGCCCGTTTGATTCGCTTGCCTATGGGGGTAATTTCTTTCTTTTTAGCCATTATATCTCCAATAGTTTGAGATCTTTCAAACTTCATTTTTGATTGAGCGCTCGCTCAGTGGTTAAACAAAAAACCGATGCCCCTTTTGTAATTTCCAATAAAAGGTTATTCGATGACTTCAACCCAATTTTCTGTATCTTCTGATTTCCCGTATTGAATGGCGGTGAGTGCGTCATAAAATTTCATTGATATCTTGCCGGGTTTGCCGTCCCCAATATGAATTGTTTTCTCTCCATACCGAATCTCTCCCACAGGAGAAATTACCGCTGCCGTACCAGATCCAAAGACCTCGGTAAGACTTCCATCCTCTTTTGTTGAAAAAATCTCATCAATGCTGATTTTACGTTCCGATACCGTCATTCCCCATTTTTGGGCCAGGGTAATGACAGAGTACCGGGTGATTCCCGGCAGGATGCTGCCGCTTAAGTCCGGGGTGACCAGTTCATCATTGATAATAAAGAAGATGTTCATGGCACCGACTTCTTCAATATATTTCATTTCAAGGGCATCCAGCCACATGACCTGGGCTTAACCCTCTTTTTTTGCCTTTTCCCCTGCATTTAGACTGGCTGCATAGTTACCTGCTGTCTTAAATTCGCCCACTCCCCCGCGAACCGCCCGGACATGGTCCTTGGACACCCAGATTTTTATGGGGTTAAATCCTTCGGCATAATAGGCGCCCACGGAACAGAGGATAATATAAAACTTGAAGGTAAAAGAGGATCTTACCCCCAAAAAGGGGTCGGTGGCAATAATGGTGGGACGGATATACAAAGAGGTGCCGAGGGTTTCCGGAATCCATTTCTCTTCCAGTTTGACCAATTGTTTCAGGGAATCCATGACAAGATCAATATCTATCTCAGGAATGCATAGCCCCCTGGCAGAACGGTTCATCCTCTTGAAATTATCCCGGGCCCGGAACAGCTGGATTTTGTTATCCTGTGTTTTATAGGCTTTCAAGCCTTCAAAAATTGCCTGGCCATAGTGAAGGACCATGGCAGCCGGCGACATCTCAAAGTTGGCATAGGGTTCAATGCGGGGATCATGCCAACCCTTATCAACTGAATAATCCATCACAAACATATGATCTGTGAATGCCGTACCAAATCCCAAATCCGCATCCTTTGGCCGAGTACCGGTTTTGGCAGCCCGGGTCACTTTAATCTCCATTATGTCCTCCGTCAAGTTTGATTATAATTAACTTTGTTTACTTAAAGTATGGGCCTTTGCAAATTGCTTTGTCAAGAAAATTTTAACCGTGACAAACCAAGGCCGATTGAAAATCTTTATATTAAGATATTCATTAATGTAAAGCAAAGGATTTTTAGCACTTGATCCAGGCAAAAATTATTCAAACAGGATATCAACCGCCTTTCCAACGGCAAGATCATCGGACAGATAGGGCAGGGTAACCTGGTCTCCATTACTGTTTTGTTCGTTGTATGCCCTGGTCACTTCAATGGCATTTTCATTTCCTGCCCAGTTTCTTCTGGCAACCCCGCCCATGACATCCCAGAGCATGGCGGATTGTATGATTTGGTCAACCCTGTCGCTGCCGTCCAGCACCAGGCCGAAGCCACCGTTGATGGCCTTGCCGATACCTGTGCCGCCGCCGTTGTGTAAAGCCACCATGGTCATTCCCCTGGCTGCATTGCCGGCAAAGCAATGGGTGGCCATGTCCGCACACACATTACTGCCGTCATGGATATTGGCGGTTTCCCTGAAGGGGGAGTCTGTACCGCCAGGATCATGGTGGTCCCGGCCCAGCATAATGGGTGCCGATATTTCCTTGTTTCTCACCATTTCATTAAACTTCAAGGCAATGGCAACCCTTCCCGGGGCATCCTGGTAAAGTATCCTGGCCTGACTTCCCACCACCAGTTTGTTTTTTTTTGCATCCCTGATCCAAATGTAGTTATCCCTGTCTTCAGGGCGTCTTTGGGGATCAATGCAGTCCATGGCTGCCTGGTCTGTCTTATCCAGGTCCTGGGGCTTGCCGCTGAGGCAGACCCACCTGAAAGGCCCGTATCCATAGTCAAAAATAGGCCCCATGATATCCTCAAAATAGGAAGGAAAGACAAACCCGTCCTTGGCATCCTTCCCGTTTCTGACAACTTCAACGACACCGGCATCAAAAACAGCCTTGAGAAAGGCGTTTCCATAATCAAAAAAATAGGTGCCCTTGGCTGCCATTGCCTGGATCTGTTCGTAATGTTTTTTAAGGCTCTCATCCACCAGTTTTTTAAATTTTTCCCTGTCATTGGCCAGCAACCTTGTTCTTTCCTCAAAACTGATGCCACAGGGGCAATAGCCTCCGTCATAGACAACATGGCAGGATGTCTGGTCGGACAAAAGATCCACCTTCAAATCTTTCCCATTGAGAAATTCTATAAGGTCCACCACATTTCCGTGGTAGGCAATGGAGGTGTTCTGCTTTGCTGTTTTTGCTTCTTTTGCCGTGGTATAGACGGTTTCAAGATCCTCTGTGACCACATCCACCCACCCCTGGCTGTGACGGGTTTCAATTCGGGAATAATCCACCTCCGCTGTAATGGAGACTGCTCCTGCAATTTTAGCCGCCTTGGGCTGTGCTCCGCTCATACCGCCAAGGCCCGAGGTTACGAATAACAAACCTGCCAGATCACCTTCTGCCGGGACCCCGCACATTTTGCGACCGGCATTTAAAAGAGTGTTATAGGTGCCGTGGACAATCCCCTGGGGACCGATGTACATCCATCCGCCCGCCGTCATCTGGCCATAGGAGGAAACCCCCATCTGGGTGGCTACTTCCCAGTCATCCTGATTATCATAGAGTCCCACCATAAGCCCGTTGGTGATGATCACCCTGGGGTTGTCCGGTGAGGATTTAAAAAGGCCCAGGGGGTGGCCGGACTGCATCACCAGGGTTTGCTCACAGGTCATAACCGCCAAATATTTTTTAATCAGAAGATACTGCATCCAATTCTGGCAGACGCTGCCGGTTTCCCCATAGGTCACCAGTTCATAGGGGTATAGGGCAACATCAAAATCCAGGTTGTTATCAATCATCACCTGGATGGCTTTGGCCTCTTCACATGCTCCGGTATATTCATGTATGGGTTTGGCTTTGATCTGCCCCTTTGGGCGAAAACGGTAGCCATAAATCCTGCCCCGGGTGGTAAGTTCCTCTAAAAATTCAGGGATCAAAGTTTCATGAAGGGACTCCGGGATATATCGCAGGGCATTTTTCAATGCCGTTGCGGTCTGGTTCCGGTTCAGGCGAAATCCCCTGTCCGGTGCACGTCTGATTCCCTCTTTGAATTTTTTCACAGGGGGCAGTTCATCCCCGGGACGAATCTTCATGGATCTTTGGGCATTTTTTTTTAACACCATTTTCATACTCCTTATTTTCAAATGATTCAATGATACGAAAATCAGGGATCAATGAAATCGTGACAGGGTTAGAATTCAACTTGTATATACAAGCTTATACCAGCACCTATGCCTTGATGTCAAGTTTTTTAGCCATGGCAATCCATGGA
Organism: Desulfobacteraceae bacterium; assembly: GCA_030638935.1. Classification (GTDB taxonomy): domain Bacteria; phylum Desulfobacterota; class Desulfobacteria; order Desulfobacterales; family Desulfobacteraceae; genus NBML01. The sequence continues at coordinate 8,954 of DAOWDR010000261.1, forward strand.
TGGCTATACCAGGGATATACAGAGGATTCTACCTGCCCTTTGTTGAATATTCTTTGCAATCTGGCCCTGGCTCATGTAAAATAGGAAAACTTCCAAAAAAAATTGCCCTGAAATATTTACCTTCACCCTCTATTACAGAGAGAGACATGACCCAAAAATCAAACATTAATGAGTCGGGAAAACCTGATACCAAAAAAACAAAAAAGACCCTTGAAGAGCAACTCCATTTTTTCCAAACCCTGATTGATACAATTCCAAACCCCATATTTTACAAGGATACGGAAGGTCTTTATTTGGGATGCAACAGGGCCTTTGAAACCTATATCGGTCTTAAAAAAAACAAATTGATAGGGAAATCAGTCTATGATATCGCCCCTGAACACCTGGCAGTCACCTATCAAAAGGCAGATGAAAAATTGTTCAGGGAAAAGGGGACCCAAATTTATGAAGCCGCTGTCAAGTACAGCGATGGCAGTATTCATGATGTCATTTTCAACAAAGCAGTCTTTTTAAATAAAAAAGGGGCTGTGGCAGGCATGGTAGGTGTCATGGTGGATATCACCGAAAAAAAACAGGCAGAAAATGAAAAAAAAGACCTTCTGGACAAATTATATCAGGCCCAAAAGTCAGAGGCAATTGGGAATCTTTCAGCCGGCATTGCCCATGATTTTAACAATATTCTTTCGGGAATCCTTGGGTCATCACAACTGGCAAAATTGTATACTAACAATTTGCAAGAAGTTGATAATGAACTTGATAAAATCATTAAAGGGACCCACAGAGCTGCAGATCTGGTTCAGCAAATACTTACCTTCAGCAGGCAATCGGAATATAAAAAACAACCCTTAAAGGTATCTATCCTGGTAAAGGAGGTCTTAAAATTAATCCGGGCCTCAATCCCATCCACCATAAAAATAAAAGAAAAGATTGATTCAAAAGCTATGATAATGGCTGATCTGGGTAGGATTCATCAGGTCATCATGAACCTTTGCACCAATGCCTATCAAGCCATGGGCGAAACCGGCGGTGTGCTGACTGTGGGCACCAGAAAAATACAGGTTTCCCATGGAGACAGCATCCCAAACCTAAATCTTTTGCCGGGTAATTACCTTGTTTTAGAAGTCAGTGATAACGGCCGGGGGATTGCCCCCAAAGACATGGATAAAATTTTTGACCCTTATTTTACCAAAAAAACCCCGGATTCAGGCACAGGTCTCGGGCTATCTGTTGTCCACGGTATTGTTGAGGAACATAAAGGGCATATTAAAGTATCCAGCAAATTGGGCCGGGGATCGCTTTTTCAGGTTTTTTTTCCTATAACCGAGACACAAGTCCCACCAAAAATCCAGGAAAAAAATCTGATGGCCACTTTGTTCGGCACAGAAAAAATCATGATTGTTGATGATGAGGAATATATCCTGAACTCGACAAAGGGACTTTTAGAAGATTTCGGATACACCCCCATCTCCTTTTCCAATGGTAAAGAGGCCCTGGAAAAATTCAACAAAAACCCCCAGGGGTTTGACCTGGTTATTACGGACATGACCATGCCGGGCATGACAGGCAATGAGCTGGCTGCAAAAATTTTCGAAACAAGACCGGAAATACCAATCATTCTTTGCTCCGGGTACAGCCGGAAAGATGCCATGGACAAGGCCGAAAAATTGGGAATCAAAGGATTCCTGCAAAAGCCGGTTAATCTGGAAGACCTGGCTATGATGGTCCGGAAGATACTTGATAAGGATGAGACCCCATGATAATTTTCTTGCAAAGTTTGAACCGGACCCGGGCGATAGCTGATGGTATTTTGCAAAGTTTTATGATAATAGAAGTTTTATGATATAATTCTAATATTTATTTCAATCAAACGGACCCTTTACACATGAAAACCATGAAGGCATTGGTAAAATCAAAACCAAAACCGGGAATATGGCTGGAAGAGGTACCGATTCCTGAGATCAAACACAATGACGTTTTGATCAAAATAATTAAAACCGCCATCTGTGGTACGGATATTCATATCTACAACTGGGATAAATGGTCCCAGAAAACCATTCCCGTGCCCATGCATGTTGGCCATGAATTTGTCGGCCGGATTGAGAAAATCGGTTCCCATGTGCTTGATTTCAAAAAAGGAGATCTGGTCTCGGGGAAAGGTCATCTGGTCTGCGGTCACTGCAGGAACTGCCTTGCCGGCCGCCGGCATTTATGCAATGACACC